>JBEPWR010000160.1:0-4229 GCA_041642335.1 Eubacteriales bacterium | reverse complement strand
GGAAGATCCCTGGCAGGAACATTCCGAAAACGTGTACCTGTGGTGCAGTGCCCCGGAGAAGGCTCCTGATGAGAGTGAGACGATTGAGATTACATTTGACAAAGGGGTTCCGACAAAAATCGGCGGGAAGGATTACGAGCCGGTAGCGTTAATCAAAACCTTAAATTCCATCGGTGGAAAACATGGTGTGGGAATTTTGGATATGGTGGAGAACCGACTGGTAGGGATGAAGTCCAGAGGGGTTTATGAAACCCCGGGAGGCACGATTTTATATGAAGCCCATAAGGCTGTGGAGAAATTGACCCTTGATAAAAGAATGATCTCCTATAAGGCGGATGTCGGGAAAAAGTACGGAGAGCTTTTGTACGACGGCCTGTGGTTTACGCCGCTGAAAAAATCCTTGGACGCTTTTGTCGATGCTTCCCAGGAAGCGGTTTCCGGTACGGTAAAGATCAAGCTCTATAAGGGAAGCTGCAAAGCGGTGGGCTGTAAATCGGACAACTCTCTATACCGGGAAGACTTTGCCACTTTCGGCGCGGACCAGGTATATAATCAGAAAGATGCGGAAGGCTTCATAAATCTGCATGCCCTACCCCTAACCATTCAAGGGCTACAAAATCTGGAAAAGAAAAAGGCGGTCGAGGCAAGCAACACATTTCAGACAGCCGCCTTATAATCAGAAGTGTAAAGGAGATGAAGACCTGATGGCAGAAGAAAACCCCAAAGCCCTATGGAGTGGAAGATTCAGCAAAGCCCCAGATCAGTTGATGAAAATATTCGGTGAATCCATTTCTGTGGACTGGGCCTTTTATAAAGAGGATATTGAAGGCAGCAAAGCCCATGGAAAGATGCTTGAAAAAATCGGGATATTGACAAGTAGGGAGCTTGAAAAAATCCTGGGAGCCCTGGATGAAATAAAAGAGGAAATTGAATCCGGAGACTTCGTTCCGAATATCGAGCTGGAAGATGTCCATATGAATATTGAAAATCGCTTAATTACAAAACTTGGTGATCTGGGAGCGAAAATCCACACGGGAAGATCCCGAAACGATCAGGTATTAACCGACTACCGTCTGTACCTGAAAAAAGAAATCACGCATTTATCGGCGCTGCTGAGAAATTGTCTGGAAGTTTTTTTACAAAGAGCAAAGACGGATATAGATATCATTATTCCGGGATTTACCCATTTAATGCATGCCCAGCCCATAAGCCTCGGACAATACTGGATGGCCTATTTTTGGAAACTGCAGCGGGATTATGACCGGTTACAGAGTGCCTTGAGAACGGTGGATGTGAATCCCTTAGGGGTCGGAGCTTTGGCGGGCTCCACCTTACCCCTTGACCGGGAGTATACCCGGGAACTTTTAGGATTTAAGACCAACAGTAAAAACAGTTTGGATACGGTTTCCGACCGGGACTTTATTATGGATTTGCAGTATGCCTTGTCCACGATCTTTATTCATACGAGCAGACTGTCGGAGGATCTGATTATTTGGAGTACCCAGGAGTTTAATTACCTTGAGCTTCCGGATGAATTCTGTACCGGTTCAAGTATGATGCCGAATAAGAAAAATCCCGATGCGCTGGAACTGATACGGGGAAAAACCGCTACGGTGGTTACGGGACTCTTTAATTTAATGATGAATCTGAAGGGACTCCCCCTTAGCTACAACCGGGATCTGCAGGAGGATAAAAAATTTGTTTTAGAGAATATTGAAACGGCAAAAACCGTGCTTGAAATCCTTCCCCAGTTGATCGAAAAGATTGAAGTGAAGGAAGATGCTATTGAAAAACACCTGGAAAAAGGGTTTCTTCTGGCTACGGATGTTGCGGAGTATCTGGTATTGAAGAGTGTTCCTTTTCGATCAACCCATGAAATTGTCGGGAAAATTGTTCAGTACTGCGAAAAAAAGGGGCTGGACTTTAAGGATCTGTCGATGGAGGAGTGGAAAGGATTCTCCGGGTATTTTGACGAGGACATTCTGGAAATTCTTACACCGAAGAAAGCCGTGGAGCGAAGGGAAACCTTGGGAGGCACCGGGAAAAAACAGGTGCTCGCCCAGATTCAGCAGGGTTTGGAATGGGTTAAGGGAAAGGGCTAGCCGCCTTCTTCCCTTGAGTTTTTCAAGGATTTATGCTATACTTTACCGGTAGCATAAAAGGGAGTAGCGATAGTGAAAACTATGGATAGAATCAACATACTGGCAGACATTGCCTGGTTCTATTCGCTTTAAAGGGACCCTTAGGGTGCTTTAGAGGAGCGAGACTTTTACGCTTAGGAAACCAAAAGTTGGTTGCTTAAGCCTAGAAGTCTCTTTTTTTATGAACTGATAAAAAAACGGGAGGCGTTGAAATGGGTGTAGAGTTTATTCAAGCGTTGGCGTTAATCAGTATGGCGGAAATGGGAGATAAAACCCAGCTTCTGGCCATGGCCTTTGCGACAAAATACTCGGTAAAAAAAGTGCTTTTGGGTGTTTTTCTCGGATCCCTGTTAAATCACGGCATTGCGGTAATTCTCGGGACTTATCTGGCGGATTTTATTCCCCTTGATTCCCTGGGTCTGATCGCCGCCATCGCTTTTATTGTTTTCGGACTATGGTCTTTGAAACCGGAAGAAGAGGACGGGGAAGTACAAGGTAAGAAACTACGGAATTTCGGACCGGTGCTCACAGTGGCCATGGCTTTTTTTATGGGGGAGATCGGTGATAAAACTCAACTAGCGGTAATCACCTTATCCACCCAGGGGTCCTTTCCGATATTGATTCTTGCAGGGACCGTGGCAGGAATGATTGTTACCAGCGGAATCGGAGTGCTGGTCGGAATGAAGCTCGGAAAGAAAATACCCGAGGTAGGACTGAAAATCGGCTCAGGTTTGATTTTTATGATTTTCGGATACGCAGGTCTTTGGGAGCAGGCAGGAAATCTTCCTTTCAGTCAGTTTGTACTGACCTTTCTACCCGTGGCCTTAATCGTAACTATTACAATTATGGGAAGAAGACTGGTGCTGCAAAGCAGACTGCAAACCTCGAGCTTTAAAATGACTGCAGAAGAGCTTCGGTTAAACACCCAGCGCATTCGACACGCTTTAGAAGCGGCAAAAGATGAGAATCACAGTTGTGAGCACTGTGAGAACGGGTCCACCACTATTGAAGAACTTCAGCAGTATCTGGAGAAAGCGGAAAAAGAAGAGGCCTTTATCCTGAAACAGGGATTTCACGGCCCCCTATGTTCCCTAAAGGCGGAAGAGAAGGAGAAATTGAAGGATTCCCTTCGGGAAACCGTCTCCGTCTGTGAGGAATGTTCTTACCATAAGAAAAACTGTATCGGAAATCAGACACGCCGGGTATTGGAATCCATGGTTTACGGAAAGGAATTTGAATTTAAAGGGGATCGGAAGGCCTATTGCCAAGCGGTTCAGGAAATAGACCCGGATTTTTAAGAAATCCGGGTTTTTAGTTTTCCGAAACTTTGTTATAATAAAGATCTGAGTGAAAATTTTTAAAAATTAAAAAACCTAATGTTGGAGGGAAAGCCATGAAACGATTTGAACGGGAACGGGAAATGTTAAAATCCGGGTTTAGCGGAGATATGGAATCGGATCAGATGAAAGAGATTCCACAACCACCCCTGGAAAAACCCTATGGAAAAGATGACGAAATTATTGATTTACCGAAGCCTGATGGAAATATGGTGAAAAAGAAGGATGTTTTTCAATGCATTATGGACCGGAAAAGTCACCGGAAATTCAAAAAAGAAAGTCTCAGCCTGGCAGAAGTTTCCTTTCTGCTCTACACCACCCAAGGGGTGAAGGAAGTTCGAGGGAACGGATATGCCTCGATTCGACCGGTACCCTCCGCAGGAGCGCGGCATCCCTTTGAGACCTATATCGGTGTTACCAATGTAGAAGGCTTTGAAAAAGGAATTTACCGCTACTCCGGTCTTGAACATAAGCTGATCAAAGTACGACAGGAAGAGGAAATCGGCGAAAAAATGACTATCGGAGCCCGGGGACAAAAGTTTGTCGGGGAAGCGCCTGTAACCTTTATCTGGACCATAACTCCCTACCGGGGTGAATGGCGGTACGATAAGAGATCCCATAAGCCCATGCTGCTGGATGCCGGTCACTTATGTCATGGACTGTATCTTTCAGCGGAAGCACTAAACCTTGGAACCTGCGCGATTGCTGCCTATGAACAGAAATTAATGGATGAAATTGTGGAGGTTGACGG
>JBEPWR010000159.1:776-4238 GCA_041642335.1 Eubacteriales bacterium | reverse complement strand
ATGGAATCTGTCATCAACTGCATTTAGAACGGTTTGCAAAACCCGGCGATGTATTGATCGGATCGGACAGTCATACCCCAACCGGCGGAGGCATGGGAATGCTTGCTATCGGAGCGGGAGGATTGGATGTGGCCATCGGGATGGCAAGGGGTACATACCATCTGAAGATGCCCCGCATTATCAACCTTCGGCTGGAAGGAAAACGCAAATCCTGGGTCAGTGCGAAGGACATCATATTGCATATATTAGGGAAGCTAACGGTAAAAGGTGGCGTCAATGCCATTATGGAATACAGCGGACCGGGAGTTCAGGAACTATCTGTACCTGAGCGAGCGACGATCACCAATATGGGAGCGGAGCTCGGGGCCACCACGTCAATTTTTCCAAGTGACGATATTACCCTGGATTTTTTAATACGGCAAGGAAGAAAAGAAGATCACCGCTTTTTAACTGCAGACTCCGATGCTTCCTATGATGAGACCGTTATTATTGATTTAAGTCAAGTGGTTCCCAGTGCAGCGCAGCCCCATAGTCCCGATAATGTAGCGACGTTGGATAAGATCGGCAGTATTGCTGTGGACCAGGTGGCTATCGGAAGCTGTACGAACGGATCCTATGCGGACTTTATGAAAGTAGCGGGAATTTTGAAGGGCAAGAAGATTGATCCGAAGGTAAGTCTGGTGATCAGCCCCGGCAGCAGCAACATTTTGAAAATGTTGGCGGAAAACGGCGCACTGGCCGATATGATCGGTGCCGGAGCGCGGTTATTGGAAGCCGGTTGCGGACCCTGTATCGGTATGGGTCAGGCACCGAAAAGCGGTGCGGTTTCCCTTCGTACATTCAACCGGAATTTTAAGGGTCGATGCGGTACGACGAATGCCGGAGTTTATCTGGTCAGTCCGGAGACCGCAGCGGCATCCGCCCTTACGGGAATGCTGACCAATCCCCAAACCTTAGGTGCGGAGATTCAAGTGCCGGAGCCGGAAATCTATGAAAATTCCGAGGGCTATTGGTCCAAAGCTGAGGCTAAGATGGATACGCCCATTGAAATGGGTCCGAATATTAAGCCCTTTCCCCGGGGAAACTCCTTAGAGGATACACTAATGGCGAAGGTCATTCTTCAGACCGGAGATAATATCACCACCGATGATATTATGCCTTCCAATGCGGCATTATTACCCTTTCGATCCAATATTCCGGAACTCTCCAAACACTGTTTTAGCACCATCGTGCCGGACTTTCGGGAACGGGCTGAAGAGGCGGGAGAGGGAATTGTGATTGGCGGAGAAAATTACGGCCAGGGTTCCAGTCGGGAACACGCGGCCTTAGTGCCCCTTTACCTCGGAGTTCGAGCGGTGATCTCCAAATCCTTTGCCCGGATTCATCAGTCCAATTTAATCAATGCAGGAATCATACCCCTAACCTTTGAAAACTCCGATGATTACGAAAGGGTCAAAGAGGGGGATACAATAGAGATCAATAATTTAAATAAACAGCTGTCTACCGGTAAAGTACTTGTAACCAATAAAACCACCGGCAAAACTTTTGAAGCCGCTTTTTCCGGCTCCTCCCGGGAGGTGGCCATGCTACTGGCCGGAGGCGCTTTAAACTACGCGGCGAAAGGAGCTTCTTATGCATAATATCGTATTAATTCCAGGAGACGGCATTGGTCCGGAAGTATCAAGTGCTGTTCAAGAAGTAATCAATGCCTCCGGTGTTTCGGTAAACTGGCATGTGGAAGAAGCCGGTGCCCATATGTACGAAAAAACCGGAGAGCTGGTACCCGGCAGTGTGTATGATGCCATCGATCAACACCGAATCGCCCTAAAAGGCCCGATTACCACGCCGGTGGGTACCGGGTTTCGAAGCATCAATGTATCCCTGCGGCAAAAATATCAGCTGTATGCCAATGTGCGGCCGGTAAAAGCTTACCCGGGAATGGGAAGAGACCAGCAGGTGGATTTGGTCATTTTCAGAGAAAATACCGAGGACTTATATGCAGGAATTGAAAAACGGATCTCCTCTGATGAGGTCCATGGGATTAAGGTGATCACCCGAAAAGCGTCTCTGGATATCGCAAGGGCAGCTTTTGAATACGCGAAAGCAAACGGTCGGGAGCAGGTCACGGCGGTTCATAAAGCCAACATTATGAAAATGGCGGACGGACTATTTTTAGAGGCCACACGGGCTGTGCAATTTTAGAAGCGGTTCATGGGAGTGCTCCGGATATTGCCGGTCAGGGAAAAGCAAATCCGATTGCACTGATCTTAAGTGCTGCGATGATGCTCGAATATCTAAAGGAACAATCCGCGGCTGACAGAATTCGAAACGCGGTCGGCCGCGCCTTAGATAAAAATCAGGGTCTGACCCCGGATTTGGGTGGAAGGGGTACCACAAAAACATTGACGGAGGCGATTATTAATGGTCTATAATACGGATACGGCCCTACGGGCTGATTATGGGACGGTGAAAGCCTCTGATGGTGACTATTATTCACATCTGAGGAGGTGCGATATGCAGTATTTTCTTGATAATCATTTATTTCAAAACCTGGTAAAAAAAGCGGAAACCAATAATGTGATTGATCCCGCCAGTTATGATAAATATCAGGTAATGCGGGGACTACGCCATAAAAACGGTACCGGTGTTCTGGTGGGACTGACGGATATTGCGGATGTACATGGCTATACCATGGAGAACGATCGGAAGATTCCGGCGGAAGGAACCCTTTATTACCGGGGACTGGATATGGCGGATATTATGAAAAGCTGTCAGGCGGAAAAGCGCAGCGCATTTGAGGAGACTGCCTATCTATTGCTGTTTGGAGAACTCCCCAACAAAACCCAGTTGGAAGGCTTTAATCAAATGCTGGATGACAATCGATTTTTACCTCGGGATTTCACGGAAAATGTAATACTACAGTCTCCCAGTAAAGATATCATGAACAAGTTGCAACGAAGCATTCTGGTGATTTATTCCTACGACGAAAATCCCGATGATGTCAGCGTGGCCAATGTGCTGAGACAATGCATTCAGCTTATGGCCAAGTTTCCGACCATTATTTCCTATGGTTATCAGGCAAAAGCCCATTACTTTGAGAACCAGAGTTTGTATATTCACTCACCCCAGCCGGGCATCGGGACCGCGGAAAATGTACTTCATATGATCCGAAAGGATAATCAGTATACCAAAACCGAAGCGGAAATTCTGGATCTTTGCATGGTGATCCATGCGGAACACGGTGGCGGGAATAATTCCTCCTTTACCAATCGGGTGGTCTCATCCAGCGGCACGGATACCTACTCCGCCATCAGCGCAGCGGTAGGATCCATGAAAGGGCCGAAACACGGCGGAGCCAATAAGCGGGTAAAAGCCATGGTGGAAGACATCAAGACCAACTGTAAAGACTGGAGCAACAGGAGAGAACTTCGGGACTATCTGATGAAAATTCTGCGAAAAGAA
>JBEPWR010000159.1:0-766 GCA_041642335.1 Eubacteriales bacterium | reverse complement strand
CAGTGTACACGCTGTCCGATCCCCGGGCGGTACTGCTTCGGGAAAAAGCCCAGGAGCTTGCGAAGGAAAAAGGCAAAGAAGAAGAATTTTTGCTATATCAGAATATTGAAGAGCTGACCAAGGAGATATTCAAAGAACTACGGGGGCCGGACTGTGTTATCTGCGCCAATGTGGATCTTTATTCCGGTTTTGTCTATGAACTGCTTGGCATACCCGAGGATCTTTATACTCCCCTCTTTGCCGCAGCACGTATTGCCGGTTGGTGTGCCCACCGAATTGAGCAGATCAGCAGCGATAATAAAATTATTCGACCTGCATACAAAAGCGAGTGCTGCCAGTCCACCTACGTGCCGATTGCGTTCCGTTGATAAGTTGTACTTAAATAAATGCAAATACAGAGTAATTATGATATATATTAGCACTCTGGAAACCCCAATGGGGTTTTCTAGGTGCTTTTTTTGTAGTCTTATTGGAATTTCATCTTCTCGGAGGAATGGGAATCCACCTCCGGTCGGAGGTGGATTAATGATAGGGGTGTTAGAATGAGAACGTCAATTGAAAGGGGCAATAGTAATGAGGTTTTGAGTCGACAGGATTGTGAATATATAAACAAAATAAGAGGAGAGATGATTTTCTATGTTTGAGACTGTATTATTTGTACTATTGGTTTTATTGGCTGTACTGGCATTAATCGGAGTTTTATTTCCGGGGATGCTCTATCTTGTCGGGATGATGAGAAAAAAACCGAATCCCAAATGGATGATGC
>JBEPWR010000158.1:0-4267 GCA_041642335.1 Eubacteriales bacterium | reverse complement strand
GGATACTCCCTGGAAGAGGTGCAAAAAATTCAGCGGTCTACCGGTGTGGGAAATACCCCATTGTTGGAACTAAAAAATCTTACCGCGCTGGCAAGAAAATTTGCTCCGAAAGGTAAAGGTGCCCGGATATTCATTAAAGATGAGGCTTCTAATCCATCCGGTAGTTACAAAGCTCGAAGAGCCTCCACCTCAGTTTATCATGCAAAAAAGAAGGGATACAAAGGTGTTGTAGCCGCTACGAGTGGTAATTATGGAGCAGCGGTAGCTTCTCAAGCAGCAATGCATGGACTCGATACCATCGTTATTCAAGAGTGCTATGATTCCCGAGGGGTTGGGCAACCGGAGATTATTGAAAAAGCTCGAAAATGCGAAGCTTATGGAGCGGAGGTTCTGCAGTTAACAGTAGGACCGGAGTTGTTTTATACCTTTTTAACTACCCTGGAAGATACCGGATATTTTAATGCATCCTTGTATACTCCGTTTGGAATCGCCGGTGTTGAAACCTTGGGTTATGAAATTTCCATGGATTTTCGCGAACGGGAAGGACGTGACCCTGATGCGGTTATTTGTACAAATGCGGGAGGCGGAAATTTAACCGGAACCGCTCGAGGTCTCCTGAAAGCCGGAGCTGAGAATACGAGGATTATTGGTGCTAGCGTAGATCTTTCTGGACTGCATATGGCCAGCGATACAGAATTCAATCGAAAATCCTTTACAACGGGCCATACAGGCTTTGGTATGCCTTATGCCACTTGGCCGGATCGCACGGACGTCCCTAGATCTGCTGCGAGGCCGCTTCGTTATATGGATGAGTACTATCTTGTTAGTCAAGGTGAGGTTTTCTTTATGACCGAAGCCTTGGCACAAATCGAAGGACTTGAAAGAGGACCTGCAGGGAATACTTCTCTTGCTGTTGCATTTAGTCTTGCTCAGGGTATGGATAAAGATCAAACAATTGTTGTACAAGAAACGGAATACACAGGAGCAGGAAAACATCTGCAGCCACAACTTTCTTTTGCGCGGGACAATGGGATTGAGATTCTTCGAGGGAATCCCAACGAGGAAGTTCCCGGGAAAAATATCATTCTCCCTTCACATCCGGAGTTGATAAAAGCGAGAACTGTCGACCTTAATAAAATGAAAGCTTCATATGTGAAAAATACGATAAATAAAAACAAAATTAAAGAACTGACCCCTGAAGAATTAGACTTTATTCAAGAAGATGTAAAACTAACGAAAACTGAACTAGAAACTATACTGAAAGAATTTGATGTTAAATATTGATGAATAAACATGGAGGTGTAACGCATGAAAAGAGATGATAACTATCAAGAGCGAAGAGAACATTTGAAAAATTTAAGCGATGAAGAATTAAAGGCAAGATTTTGGGAACTTTCAGAAAAAATTGTGGATCCACTGATTGACTTAGCTAGAAAGAACACCACTCCATCAATCGAACGTTCCATACTCCTTAGGATGGGTTTCTCCAGTATTGAAGCAAAAGCGATCGTAGAAGGAGTCATAGATCGAGGGCTTATGGGTAAAGGAGCCGGCCATGTGGTTTACAAGTTGGCAGAAGAAAAAAATCTGGATATCCGCGACGCTGGTATGAAGCTTATGGGCGGAGAGTTATGGGATGATGCAGTAAATATGTTTCAAGGAGGTCGTAAATAATGGAATTAAAACCGAATGAAAAACTTAATGTAGAAAATATTCTCAAAGACCTTGAAAACTATCGGCCTAAACGTAAAGGATGGGAATGGAGAAAACGCATAGAAAACCAAAAAATTGGACCTTTCGTCTTCAATGATTGTTCAGCTCCGATGAAACAAAGTGTACCCCTTCCTTCCGCTAAATATTTTGGCAATATTGACCCACAACCGGAAAATGTGATTACGACAGAAGTGGCTTCTGGACGATTTGAAGATGATATTCGAAGAATGCGTATGGCAGCATGGCATGGAGCAGACCACATTATGGTAATTAGAACTGCGGGACAAAGCCATTTTGATGGTTTGATTGAAGGAACACCACAAGGAATCGGCGGCATCCCGATTACCCGTAAGCAAGTTCGGGCTCAACGCAAAGCCTTAGATCTAATTGAGGAAGAAGTTGGTAGACCACTCAATTATCACTCTTATATCAGTGGTGTAGCAGGACCGGAAATTGCAGTAATGTTTACAGAGGAAGGCGTTAATGGTGCTCATCAAGACCCTCAATATAATGTTTTATATCGAAATGTAAATATGGTCCGCTCTTTTGTCGATGCGGCAGAAGCAAAAAAGTCCATGATTCATGGGGGCATTGTACAAATTGATGGGGCTCACAATGCGAATGCTACGGCAAGAGAAGCATGGAAAGTAATGCCGGAGCTAATGGTTCAGCACGCAATTAACTCTATGTTCTCTGTAAAAGTAGGGATGAGTAAAGAAGACATTGCACTCTCAACAGTACCACCTACGGCTCCGCCGGCTCCATCAATGAAGCTTGATTTGCCGTATGCACTTGCCCTTAGAGAATTATTCTCTGAATATAAAATGAGAGCACAGATGAATACTAAGTATATTGAGTCCTCTACTCGCGAAGCTACTGTAACTCATGTATTAAATCTGTTGATTTCCAAATTAACAAGAGCCGAAATTCAGTCTACTATTACACCGGACGAAGGGAGAAATGTCCCTTGGCATAAATATAACATTGAGGCTGTAGACACTGCAAAGCAAGCACTTGTAGGAATGGACGGATTAATGGAAATGATTGATTTGAAAGATGAGGGTTATTTAGTTGAAAAATCCAGAGAATTGAAAGAACGGGCAGTTCTTTTTATGGAAGAGGTCATAGAAGAAGGCGGTTACTTCGAAGCCGTTCATAAAGGATTTTTTGTGGACTCCGGTGAATACCCAGAGCGAAACGGTGACGGTATTGCTCGGGATATTGAAAAAGGTGTCGGAGCAGGAACCGTATACGAAAGAGATGAAGACTATTTTGCTCCGGTTACAGCACATTTCGGGAACAATAATGTGGATCAATACGATCCATCGGCGAAAGATGAACCGGCAAAACTCATTGATGGTTGTACTTTTGAAAAACCGGAAAAAATCATTTATATTGATGAGTTAGACCCTAATGACAATGTAAATAATCGATTGGAAGAAACAAAGAGTTATCGAAAAACGGATAATGTAAGACCGGAAGTAGAATGGGCTGGAGACGGCACCGTTATGATCAACTTATTCTTGCCGACAGAAAAGCGAGTAGCGGAGTTTGCGGCAATCGAAATTGGTAAGAAAATGGGCCTTAAGGATGTAGAGGTAATTCACAGAGAAGTTATGCAACCGGCAGAGGGTACACGAGTAGAACTGAAAGGTAAAGTGGATTTTGATATTGATACCAGTACCTTAGAGATTCCACCGGAGCCGGAAGTAATGTCCTATGATGAACTTAGAGAAATCATCGATGAAAATCCAATGAAGGTTGTTGCAGGTACTGTCGGCGAAGATGAACACTCTGTTGGTCTTCGAGAAATTATTGATATTAAACATGGGGGTATTGAAAAATATGGAATCGAAGTAAACTACTTGGGTACTTCTGTTCCTATAGAAAAATTAGTGGATGCTGCCATTGAGATGAATGCCGATGCAATTCTTGCTTCGACTATAATCAGTCATGATGAAACTCACTATAAAAACATGAAAAAGATTCATGACTTAGCGGTAGAAAAAGGAATACGAGACCAAATTACGATTGTTGCCGGTGGAACACAAGTCACACCGGAAATCGCTGTAAAGCAGGGGGTCGATGCAGGATTTGGTCGAGGAACCACGGGGACACAAGTAGCTACTTTCCTGGCAAAACATCGGGAAGAAAGAATGGAAAGAGAAAATGAGAATTAATGTATTAGTTGCAGAAATAGGAAGCACCACTACGGTTGTCAATGCATTTCAAGGAGTAGATAGTCCTTGCCCCATATTTTTAGGGCAAGGGCAACACCCTACTACCGTCAATGAAGGTGATGTAACAATTGGCTTAGAAGGCGCCATTAATGCGCTTAAAGAAAGGTTGAACATCGAAGAAATTGAATATGATGAAATGCTCGCTACTTCCAGCGCTGCTGGAGGTTTAAAGATGACCGTACATGGATTGGTTTATGATATGACTGTACGAGCTGCAAAAGAAGCAGCGTTAGGAGCCGGGGCAAATATTCATAAGATTACTGCAGGTAAACTTATGAGAGGGGATTTAAAAAAAATCCGGGAAATTCAGCCGA
>JBEPWR010000157.1:0-4283 GCA_041642335.1 Eubacteriales bacterium | reverse complement strand
CCCAAAATACAAAAACGATAATGGATGATATGAATTTAGAATCAGTAACAATAATTTCTCAGTTTTATCATATATCTAGGACAAGATTAGCATTTAAAAAAGTAGGTTTTGAACATGTCTATACAGCGCACGCGAAATACTTTGAAATAAGGGATATTTATTCTCTTGCCAGAGAGTTTTTAGCATATTATAAGTACCTATTGATGTAGGCGGCGCTTTCTAAAATATTTTATTTAGAACACTATAATAAGGCTAAATAGGTTGTATTATTAACGGAAGGAGGCATTTTCAAATGAACATAGTATTTTATGTATTTCAAATACTGTCGTATGCATTTTTAGCATTTTTCTTTCTGGGCCCCTTTATTTTATTAGTCACCTCGTTCTTATACGCAAAAGGCTTTTTCTCCTACGACTTCTTTTTGAGAGAAGCTGATGCGATGAACGTTCAAGATACTAAGTCTTTTAGAAAGCAAATGGGTAAAAATAATATTATCATTGCAATTCCATGGTCTGCAATACACATTGCATTTATATTTTATCATTCAATGATCGATTCCATACTGATGTACCTGGTATTTATAATATTATTAGTCGTATTGGTTTTATCGAGAAAAAAGATTGTCGAACAACACACCTTAAACAAGAGGTAAGGGAATTTCCCTTTCGAGCTCTTTTGATATATAACAAGAGAATCCCAGTACAGTTTCAACGGAATTTCGGTATCATTTAGGAAAAAAGCTAGACCAACGGGATACTTAGAACTCATTTAATTTCCAAAAAACAGAGGACTTTAGAAATTACTTGTAGAATCTTATGCTTAAAAAGAACCGGAGAACCCTAAGGCAACCACGGGTTGCAGGAAATTCATAGTGTACTTGGTAGAACGCAACCACGACTACTATTACTATGATATAAACAGACTTACGAAGGGGTGGTTAAAATGAATATCGGAGAAAAAATCCAGGAACTAAGAAAGAAAAAAAACATGTCCCAGGAACAATTGGCGGAAGAACTGGGGATATCCAGACAATCCGTATCAAAATGGGAATCCGGTCAATCGGTGCCAGAAATCAATAAAGTGATTCAATTAAGCGAGTTGTTCCGTGTTTCTACTGATTATCTACTCAAAGGGATGGAAGAGAATGGAAATAACGATCCCTCACCTAAGGGAAAAAGGATTTTAAGTCACGGACGTAATTTCTACATTGCAACCATAAGTGTTTTAACTACCTTATTTCTTCTATTATCCGTGTGGAATATTATGGTGGAACACTCAGATCATAACAGCGAGCGATATAAAAACTCTTTTAATGCGATGGGTGCCTTTGCAGCAGAAGCAGAGAACTATCTGAAGGCCGAGTCCTATGATGAACGAAAAGAAAGAGGACAGCTGATGGATGAAAAATATTGGGACATCGTAAACAATAAGCGAGGTGCAATTCGCACATACACTCCCATATTGAGAGAAGATCAAGCATTCAATCGGAGGGTAAGTGATTTGATTATTTATGTATTCAATCCCCTCTGGTCCAGCACATATATCCACCCGGAAGAGCGACAGGAGGGTGCAATTCTGGAAAGGGGCAAAGCGTTAAGTGAAAATGAAACCGCATTTTTCACCGAAGCTCTGAAGGAACTGCAGGCGTTCAAGTATATTCAGGAAAATGCAATTGAGGATCTGGACAGGAGTACAAGGAATGAAATTATGGAAGAAAGCCATGAACTGCTCAAAAAGGCACGGGAGTTAAGGGAAGAATACTTGAATGATTGAAGTGGCGAGTTCTTAATACGAAGTGGTACCCTTTTAGGACCGGTAGAGTCGTACGGACATAAAGAAAAACCCATCGAGTCTGCATATATATTTTTATCCCGGAAATACCGGGACTTTTTTTATTTTTCATAAACGCACTTTGTTTTGCTTCAGATATACTAAGATTGGATCCGCGAAAAAACTTATTTAGTGAAATATGAAAAAATATTTTAAAAATCTGTAACGAATTTGCAGATTTTTGTACATATAAGTAAGGAGGTGTAGAGTTGGGGGATATGAAAAAAATGGATAGCATCTATCGGGAGTATGCTGAGACAGTATATAAGTATTTATTCTGTTTAACGCACGATGCAAAACTGGCGGAGGAACTGACACAAGAAACCTTTTATCAAGCAATAAAAACCATAAATAATTTTAGAGGGGACTGCAAACTTTCCGTTTGGCTTTGTCAGATTGCAAAGAATATGTGGCGGAGGGATTGTGCAAAGAAAAATAAAAACAAAAGCATCCCGCTAGATGATATTGAATTTAAACTTTCAGCAAAGGAGAATATAGAAGATGACATATTGAAAAATGAAGATAAACTTACTTTGTTTCGAAAGTTACATAGTCTTAATGAAAAGACCAAAGAGGTTATGTACCTTCGACTTACGGGAGAGTTAAGCTTTAGAGAGATCGGGGACATAGTAAATCAAAGTGAAAATTGGGCACGGGTAACATTCTATAGAGGAAAGCAGAAAATTCTTAAGGAGGGTGACAAATGAAGCAGGACTTAGACTGCAGGATTGTGGAAGATTTACTACCGAATTATATAGAAAATCTTACAAATGATTATACCAATAAAGCTGTTGAAGAGCATTTAACTTCTTGTGAAGAATGCAGCGAGTTGTTGAATACCATGAAGGCTGATATAAGTGTACAAAACAAGGTTCCTGAAAAAGAAATTAAATTTCTTCAGAAGATGAAGCGGACCAGAATTGTTGCGATCATTTCCAGTATACTGTTATTTGTACTTGTAATCGGAATAATATCTTTCTTTGCATTTTCCATTTATAGTTCAACTTATAGAGGTATGGCGCTTTCGAAAACTTCTCTTAGCGAAGTTGAATCGGTAACTGAGTTTACATCGGGTGGACCACAGACTTTGGTGTTAGGCAGTGACGAATCCGGTGATGAAAAGGCTGTTTGGTTTTCAAAAAGTAAAGAAATACAGGGAACGGCTTATCTTGATGAAATGCTAAGTGAAGAAGAAGCTCGATTAATTGCACTGGCGAATGAAATGGTGGAGGAAGACCTGTCGATTGAACTAAGATATTTCGAAGAAACAACAGATGTAATAGTAAGAAGTGGTCCTTACTGGGTTGCAAGGGATCATGGGGACATAATGGTCTTCATTGACGCATATACAGGAGACGTTACATTTTTGGATATGGGTCCCGTAGAATATCCTTAACAAAACAACAGAAGTAGGATTAGATTTAACGAAACGGTTCATTGAAATCTCACAACAGAACCGTACCGTGCGAGGCCTTAGAGTAGCACTTTCTGCTTTTTTAGGGTCTCTTACTTGTTTATGGAGATGCTACAACCTAAAAAGTCTCATCTATTTCGGCTGAAACATCAAAATCATAAAACTCTTTGCACATTTCAATGAGTGAGGTTTTAAGATGATCTAAACCAAGCAGCTGGGTTAGATATACGGCTCTTCGGAAAGACCTTTTATAAGTGTCCCGGTTCAGCCAGTATTCTGATACGCCTTTGCCGTAATATAAGTTAGGAAGTTGTGCATACTCCCCTTTAAATTTGCAATAAGCGATGCCCTTTTCGGTGGTTTCCAGCGCAGCGATGTAGTTCCCGGACCTTTTATAGGCGGTTGCAAGATTGTGTGCGATCAAGGGATAAATGGGATCATCATCATTGATTTCTTCCATAATAAAAGAAAGGATTTCCAAGTATTTTTCTTTTTTACCGTCTTTGTTAACCGTAAAGGCGATATTCATCAATAGGCGAAGCTCCATAGGTGAATAAAAGAAATCCTTATACCGCTCTATTGTAAAATTCTCATTGCTAACAAGAATACCCTCAGTAAAAATCGCCATGGATGTCGGGTAATCCTCATCTTCACGATAAGCTAAAACGCCTTCGATCAATAGAATATATTGCCGGAATTGCAGGGCATAGTACGGACTTTGTATCTCTTCAACCAAATTTTTCAATCGGGAAACTTCTTCTTTTAACTCTTTAAAGTCATTTTGAAAAATTTTGCCTTCTATATTGAATTTGATTTTTTCCAATAACTCGATATCTTGAGAGTTTGCTTTGATAAAACAAAGAATCAAATCTTCCTTCAACATCACAGAGAGTTCCTCCAATGTATCAAAACGCGGGGTCACTTTATTTAGCTCAATCCGGCGGAGGGTTTTTTCATTAATCCCGGTATCGGCGCCGGTGAAGGAATACATTCCGCAGGATTGCACGGCGAAAATCAATAAAAAACTAAACAGAAATAG
>JBEPWR010000156.1:0-4344 GCA_041642335.1 Eubacteriales bacterium | reverse complement strand
TTCGATGCACAATCCGATCGGTTTTGGTTTCAGCATTCCAGAATGGTGGTTTCGGGTCCAAATCAGGCAATGTCGCCGTCTCCCATCGTATAATACATATGATCGCATACCCAACCAAAGGAAAGTGAAGGATCAAAGCTGCGGGCGGTGGGAATAATTCCGGTTGGTTCAGGATGAAGGGAAAATCCGGATTCAAGAGCCATCGAGGTCAAAAAATGATGAGACGGAAACCATGCCCGAATCGTTTCACAATCGTGATCAGTTGCTACCGATGATATTTCGCTGAAAAAAGATCCGGCATCAGCTGCTGTATTCGGCAGGATCATATCAATCAAAGATGCCGTTCCGTTTTCAAAAGAAAAGGCTGCATAACCGGAAGGCGATCGTCCCTCATCCCTTTTGAAAATGTATATTTTATAATCTTTGGAGGGATTGTCGAAGTACCTCCACCGAATGAAAGATGAATTCCGAATCACTGAAAACGGATAATCCGACGCACACCTATCCCAGATGAAATCGAAATTCTGTTCCCGATCAGCGATTTGGAGAATGCCTTCTCCCGGCCCTCTGTTTTTCCTTATTTCGGAGATTTTTCCGGATAGAAAGCTGACCCCGTCTCCAATCCTCCTGTATTCAAGGTATTTATTTCCGATATCAAAATGATATTTTCCTGGAAACCCATACAGCAACTGGGATTGATTTGGCTCCGGACCGCAGATCATTTCTATAAATGCATTCACGGTATGCACAAAAAGACCGGTTTTCCGAAAGTCGGGGTGCGACATGATATCCATGAGATGGGTAACTTCCATCTCTGCGCCTTTGCAATTGGCCCTGTATGGAATTCCGCCGTACAGAACGATTGCCCTGTCGTTTTTATCGCAGCACAGCAAAATTTTATTTTGAAAGGGCCCCCTGTGATATTTCCAATTCCACACTTCTTTGGGAAAGGATTTCTCAAAAGCCAGTTCCCAGAGAAAGGCCGCTTTGATTTCATCTTTTTCTGTATAAGGGCGTATCAGATATTCTTCGTTTCGAGCGGTTATAATTTTTTCCATTTACACACCTCGGAGACACCTGTCAATGTACCCCTAACTCTTCCGAAATAGGTTCCTGAACGCAAACGGTTCCAAACATGAGAAGGGATAGAAAAAGTTTTTTTATCAAAAATCGCCTGCACAAAAGGAATGAAAATCGAACTCATTCCAATTTCAAAATATTTCATTTCTGGAAAGGGAGCCTGATTTCTCGATTCAAAAGAAAATGGTTCTTCCAAAATCCCCAAGTCTTCGATATGTGGGGATCTATTGGGAGAATTGATCGAAGGAATTTCCAGATCCCCATAATATTTGGCCTGGAAAACATTTTTTGCTTGATTCATCAAGGCGGCCTTCGAAAACCCGGGGGATGGAGACTGATCATAAAAGTGAATGGCTTCGGCCTGTGGGACACACAATATTTTTTCCCCTTGTTCAAGCGTTCGAATGGACAAGTCGGTATCCTCAAAATAAAGGAAAAAATTTTCATCGAAAACGTTTCCCTCCTTATTTTTCAGCCTTTCTTTGTCGATTAACAGCGCCGCACCGGATAGAAAGGGTTCGGGAAAGGGTTCACAAGCCGACCAGAATCGGTCGTGCCGGATCGTCCAGTAAAATGAAAACAGGTCGGCATCCAGTGGAAAGCTCTGCGCAGCTTTTTGTGCATAATCAAACCATAAACTGCTGCCGGAAGCCGGTGGAATGCGAAACAGTTTCTCTTCATCAAGATAAAACCGGGGACCGACGATCGATGCCTGATAACAATCGGCCGCATGGAGCAGAGATTCAATGCATCCGGGCTCGAAGCGCACATCCGGGTTTACGATAAGCACCCAGTTCTCCCTTGCGCACTTTATCCCCTGGTTTGCCGCCGCCCCATACCCCCTGTTTTCTGGATTGACGATCAATTTGACAGGTTTTTCCTTGTACTTATTCAGGGAAGGGCTGCTCAGATCCCGGCTGTTGTCAACAATGTAAATACTGGAAACCGTATTCTCATTATAAAGGTCATCGACCAGAGATTCCACCAGTTCCCGGGTGAAATAATTGACTATGACAGCTGCGCAGCTCATGTTTTGACGGCCCGGATCGTGTATTCGGCTGTCTCCAGCGAATCCCGGTCTCCGTACCCTTTCGAGCACATATCCGAAATAAATTTTTCTCCCTCGGGAGTGGGAGGAATCTTTTCTTTATGAAGGAATTCAATCTGAAACCCTGTCTCCTCGAGCATTTCTCTGATAGAGTGCTCGGTAAACCAGCGGATATGGGTCACGCATTGGAGTCCGACGGGAATATATTGAAATTTTCCTTTCAACAAATCCCGGGTGATCGACCAATGTCCAATGTTCGGTACACTGAAGATCAAATGCCCTCCCGCCTTTAAATTGGAATGTAGTTTCCGAACGGTTTTGAAGGGATTGTACAGGTGTTCGAGAACATCGCCGCAATTGATTGCATCCACTGCAGAGGTCAAATCAACGTCTTCTATATACTTTTGGATGATTTCATCATAATAGGGACGTGCCATGTCGGCCATATAGCCATTTGGCTCCACACCGATCAGATGAATTTCCGGCCTGTATTTTTTGAGGCTTTTACCGTATCCACCCATGGCGCATCCGACATCCAGGACTGTTCTCACATCGGGAGGAAGAAGATCAACCAGGTCCTTCCGCTCGGTTGCGTAATAATCTGAAAATCGGTGAACCAGAGCACCCGGGTCAACGCCGATAGTGAAGCCGGCAGAAAGCGGTCTTTTCGCCAACAAATCCGGGAGAAGCGACACCGCCTTGTCTTTTAGAAGAAAGCAACCGGTATCCAGTGTGCTTACCTTTCGATATTCGGAAGTTGTCCGGCAAAAGTATTTTTTTTCGATCTCTTTAAATGTGGAGTAATTGGAATAGGGAAACGGCAAGGAAGCCCTCTGCTTCGAAACGGAGGTGTCATTGAAAACAGGTCCGGAAACATCAAATCCCCGATCGATCGTTCGGATCAATCCTTCACAAGAATACCCGGAAAGAATGATCTCCGGCTCTGTCACAATGATATTGTAATCATTGGAATTTTTTTCCAACTCATACGTAAGATTCTCAATCCCCTCATAGTCGATCCAATTGTCCGCCGTTTGAATAACCGGTAGGCAGTTTTCGAAACTTATTTTTCGACAAAAATAATAGGAATATTGAGTTTCAAAGATATCGGGAGGGGCCTGCGTGGGCCAAAAAATCCGAGTTTTTGTTTTATCCTTCATGATAAGTTTCCGGAGTGTACATCTGATCTGATAGCGTTGATTACCTGAAACCGAGACTAAGAAGACCAGCTGTGGCGTTTCAGAATGAATTCCAATTCTTGAGCGACGCTGTCCAAGTGAAATCGTTTTTGGATGAGATGAGGTCCCCGTCGTTTAAGATGCCTGTACAGGCCTGGGGAGTGCAGCATCTCCTGCAAACCGTTTGAAATTGCCTCCGGGTCCTTTTCATCCACAAAAAAAGCGTAATCATGGGTATCATCAAAGCTCAAAAAGGAGGGAATTCGGGTCGCGACAGATGGGACACCGGAAGCGAGCGCTTCTGCGAACGGAAGGCCGAATCCTTCTTGAGAATGGGAAGGCGCAATAAAAATGTCGCTCTTTCGGTAAATTGAAGCCATCTTCTTGGATGGCACCTTTATGTGAATTTCATCAATCGGCGTAATCTGATGTTCATCCTCCCGAATATCGGAAGAAGATACACGGATGAGATGCAGCTTTTCGCCCTTTCTGCGAAGGATCGCAACCGCATGCAAGGCGTCTGCAACTCCCTTTACTGTAAACCGATAATCTCCTGAAATCAAGACTTTGGGCGGCAATTTTCGGGTTGGAAAAAGGGGAATCCAATTCTTCAACGAAAACCGGGGTGGTCGAAAGAGTTCCGTATCTACAACCTGACCGATGCCATAAATGGGAAACAAATCTTTCCCAAAGATTTCGATCAAACGTTTGGAAAGCCATCCCCCATTGGTGATTTTTGGGATCGGTATTCGATAGCTTTCCTCAATGGCAGAATGTTTCTCTTTCAGTTGACGAAAATCTCCCTCATAGCCCTGGCAGAAATGGATCTTTTGCGGTCCGCGGATCCCTACCCCGGGTTTTACGGTGGTCCAATAGGTACAGATTACCACGTCGGGGTCTATAGAAAAGGGAGCATCGAAGCGACGAACGTATTCAATCGGAAGGGAATATGGATACCAGGCGTGAGATCCATTCAAGGCTCTGATCACCACATGATGTCCTCGTTTGATCAGCCCCCTAGCCTGGTCGAAAACGACG
>JBEPWR010000155.1:0-4459 GCA_041642335.1 Eubacteriales bacterium | reverse complement strand
AGTCCGTTTTCAATTAAATTAAGTAAGAGTTCATGATCCTTTTCCAGTTCCTTATCAATGACTTTTTCAATGGCCTTAATGCTTAAATCAATGATGGACTCCTCCAGTTCCTTGGCTAAATCCTCCCGCTCGCTATAGGCCTGCTGTTTGAGATCCTTGGCCTCCTGAATATAGCCTTTTTCCTCTTCGTAGCCCTTTAACTCCCCTTGTTGATATCCTTCGGAATAACCCTTTTCATAGCCCTCGTCCTTTGCCTGCTGCAAAATATTCTCCTGCTCGGTCCGGGCTTTCTCCAGGATCCCTTCCGCCTCTTTTTCGGCTTTTTGAAGGATTTGCTGTGCTTTTTCTTCCGCTTCTTTAATTTTCTCTTCCAGATGAGCTTCGGAAGGTTTTTCCTTTACAGGAATTTCCTCGGTTTCCTTATCAGTATTATCGGATTGCCGGGGGAAATGTTTAAAATCTTTTTCGATAAAAGTCAGTTCTTTTTTTTCTCCCATATCCACCTGCATGGATTTATAGACTTTATACAATGATTTCATCTCCTCCACCACGGGCAATGATAATTTCTCCGGCTTCTTCTAACTTCCTAATGATATTGACAATCTTCTGCTGGGCCTCTTCCACATCCCGAAGCCGTACAGGGCCCATAAATTCCATATCTTCTTTGATCATTTCCGCCATACGCTTGGACATATTGCCATAAATTACTTCGGCTACTTCGTCAGTGGCGCCTTTTAAGGCCACGGCTAAGTCGTTATTATCAATTTCCCGGATAAAGCGTTGAATGGACGTGCTGTCCAGATTGATAATATCTTCAAATACAAACATTCGTTTTCGAATTTCCTCGGCGAGCTCCGCATCTTCAATTTCCAGGGTATCCATAATATTCTTTTCCGTACCCCGGTCCACGGAATTGAGGATATCCACAATGGATTCGATGCCTCCCGCCGTCGTATAATCCTGACTGACAAGGGAGGAGAGTTTGCCTTCCAGCACCTCTTCCACTTCCCGGATGATCTCCGGTGAGGTCCGGTCCATGGTTGCAATTCGCTGGGCGACCTCGGACTGTTTTCCCTGGGGCAGGGCGGATAAGATTTGTCCGGACTGCTCGGAAGACAGATAGGAAAGAATCAGCGCGATGGTCTGGGGATGTTCGTTCTGAATAAAATTCAGCAGCTGACTCGGTTCCGCCTTACGGGCAAAATCGAAGGGCTTTACCTGCAGGGATGCCGTAAGCTTTCCGATAATATCCATAGCCTTTTGGGATCCTAAGGCTTTTTCCAGTACATCCTTGGCATAATTGATGCCCCCTTCGGAAATATACTCCTGGGCTACGCAAATTTGATAAAACTCCCCCAGGATTTCCTCTTTCTTTGCCGGATCCACCTTATTCATATTGGCGATATTTAATGTCAGTTCCTCAATCTCCTCATCGGTGAGATGTTTGAATATTTCCGCTGAATATTCCGGTCCGAGACTGATTAACAGTACTGCCGCTTTTTCTTTTCCACTGATTGTGCCTTTTCCTCTGCTGGCCATACTACCACCTCTACTCTTCGCTGATCCAGTTCCGCAGGAGTTGTGCTACGGCATCAGGTTTTTTGTCTACAAGTTTTTCAATCTTCTGTTTTACTTCAGAACCCTGCATATCCAAATCTATATCACTCATGGTGCTCTCTTTTTGATAGCTTTGGTCCTGCTTGGCAAGGTTTTCTTCAATTTCCTGCTGATCCTTTTTCCGCTTTCTCATAAGCAGAATACCGATTACGATTCCAAGGATTAAAAGGCCTGCGAAACCGAGAAGGATACTGGGGTTTTGCCACCAGGGTACTTCTGCTGAGGGTTCCGATATGACACCTTCCCCGCCGATAAAGTCCCGAACCGCAACTTCCACCACTTCAGTCTGTATGCCGGCTGCAGCGGAAATCAAGCCCTGGAGTTCTATGCGTTCCTCTTCCGAGAGTTCTCCTTCCGCCAAGGCTCCGGAGTTTACATAAACCGCCACACTGATATCTTCCACCTGTCCCTGAGCGCCTACAATCCGCTCATTAATTTCATTGATTTCATAATTGATCGTCCGACTGGCTTCCTCATAACGGGAGTTGCCTTCTTCTCCCTCCACATACTGAGGCGTATCAATGTTTTCATCGGTACCGGGTACGCCACCGACCATTTCATCAAAAGAGCTCTGTTCAAACTCCTCAAGACTTCGGGGGATGCCCTCGGTTTCGCCTTCAATCGGCGGTTCAAAACGCACTTCTTCCCGGATTCTGCTGTCAAAATTCAGCTGTACACTGGTAATAATCGATAAATTCTCCGGTCCGTATACCGTTCCCAAAAACTCCTGAATACTCTTTTCAAGGTCCTCCTGTACCATCCGTTGCAGTTCCTGCTGGTCTCCCATGGAGTACTGCCCCTCTTCCTGATTGGAGGTGTTGAGTACACTTCCGTCGGGGCCGTGAATTGATACATTGTCCGGTTCCAATCCCTCCACGGCATTGGACACCAGAACAGCAATTCCGTCAACACTTTGTTGATCCAAACTTCGGTTTAAGCTATGTAGTGATACCGTCGCTTTAGCATTTTGTTCACTGTCCGCGAATACATAACCGGAACGTTCCGGCAAGCTTATGTTCACATCGGCTCCCTGGATCCCTTCCAGTCGGGAAATCGTCTGAGCCAAATGGTTTTGAAGACTGATCTGATATTGTTTTTTCCGATCCTCGCTGGTCATCATAAAGGAATTTCCGAAAAGTTCATCGTAGGCACTGGTGGTTTTCGGGAGCCCCTGGGTAGCGATGGTTACCTCCGCATCATGGAGGTCCTCCTCCGCCACTAAAATTTCACTGCTGGTTCTTCCGAATTCCGCATCAATATTATTGGCCCGTAGGGTTTCCATAATTTCTCCGGATTGACTCGCTTCCAAATTACTGTAAAGCGGTACATAATCGGTTCTTAAAAAAAAGAGTATTAAGCCGGTTAAAACCCCGAGGGCAATCGCCGTTCCTACTCCTATTCGGATTTTTTGTTTTTTTTCAAGCTTTTGAAAATACTCATTGGTCTGATTTCGGATCTTCTGAAAAGCCTCCAACATTGCATCACCTCATTTCCGTCTAAAATGTCTTAAATTTGCATCCGCATAATTTCATTATAGGCATCCAGTACTTTGTTTCGGATTTCCGAGATAAACTGCAATGAAATTTCTGCCTTTTGTGCCGCAATTACTGCTTCATGAGGATTATCCAGCTCTCCTGCTGCAAGTTTCATGGATAGATCTTCCGCTTCGAGATCCAGCTGATTTGCATTATCAACGGCCTGGTTCATATAATCCATAAAGGATGGGGTATTTTCTGTGGGGATTCGGTTATGTAATCGTCCCTGTTCTCCCTTTATGAGCGGACTGATTTGTTGTAACCCTTGTACTTCCATTTTCTAGCCTCCTAATCATTATCTTCCGATTTGTAATGCCCGCTGTGCCATGTTCTTTGCAGAATCAATGGATGTGATATTCGCTTCATAGGCCCTTGTTGCGGAAATCATATTGGTCATCTCCGTTACAATATCCACATTGGGTTTTTGTACATAACCCTCTTCATTGGCATCGGGGTGGCCCGGTTCATATACGTTTTTAAAAGGAGATTGGTCTTCCTGTATACCGGTTACTTCCACTCCGGAGAATTTTTTCATCTGATCCGATAGATGATTTTGAAAACTCTGGGCTTCGCTCTTTGTCTCGAAGGTCACGGTTTGTCTTCGGTAGGGGGTGCCGTTTACGGTTCTTGTGGTATTGGCATTGGCGATATTTTTCGAGATGACGTCCATCCTCAGACGCTCGGCGGTAAGCCCCGACGCACTGACATTAATTGCATTAAACATGATTATCTACCTCCTGTAATCGAACTTCTGAGCCGATTTAATTTACTGCTTAACTGACGGGATACGGCTTCATAATAGATATTATTCTTGGTTACTTCCGCCATTTCCACATCCATATCCACATTGTTTCCGTCTCTTCTTGTGCTGTAGCCTTCCGAGGTATGTACTTCGTGGGTGATATTTTCCAGATCTTTTGTTCCGATATCCATATGATTTTGATGGGTTTTTGCTCCCTTAATCCCTTTTTCCTCGAGACTGTTTTGTAGAATTTCCTGAAAGTTTACATCGGAGCGTTTGTAATCCGGGGTGTTGACATTGGCAATATTATTGGCCAGCACTTCATTTCTTTTCCATGATGCGTTTAAGGCTTTTGTATAAACATTTATATTCTTGTACACCTAAATTGCTCCTTTCTTTCGTAATATATTAGGAAGTAACTATAAGTTTTAATTTAAATACTCACCTTTACATTTTATCACACTATGCCCCCTGGGTTTCTAGTCTTTTAGTCTCATATTTACCGCAATAAAACTATACTTATTGTACATGATATTTTACAACTTTACCAGGTTTAAAGCGATTT
>JBEPWR010000154.1:0-4467 GCA_041642335.1 Eubacteriales bacterium | reverse complement strand
ATCGTCGGCAATGGTTTTTGCCGCCTGTCGCGCTTCCTGAATAATCCTTTGATCCAGATTCAACTTGCTCTCCATTGTACGCCCTCCTTTATTCCTTTGTTAATCCTTCTTTATGAATCTTCCCCGGCGAGTATCTCCTCCGCGGTTTGTAAGATGTCTTCCCTCAGGCCCATCAGTCGTGCAATCATAATGGCTTCCTTGGGGACTTCCTCCTGGTGCGTCCGCTCTTCCAAGCGGTAATCCATGTACTTTTCCAGTACCCCTTTTCCTTCTTCCGCATAGGCGAGTTCCCTTTTGAGTTTTTCCGGATCCGCCTTCCGAAGCCCTACCACCTGCAGGTGACGGATATTTTTCATCCGGCTCAGTCCGTCAAAGTGGGTGGTTACGACGGAGATCCCTGCCCGCTTTTTAAAATATTCCAGCACCCCTCTGGAAATGGCGTAGCCTTCTTTGGGATTGGTGCCCCTGGCCAGCTCATCAATCAGCACCAGCCCGTTCTCTTTCGTATTCTCTGTGATTTTCTTTAGCTGATAGATCTCCGCACCGAAGGTGGACAGTCCCATTTCCTGAGACTGTTCGTCTCCGGAGGAAAAATAAATAAAGGAAACCGGGCCGATAATCGCCTCCTTGGCGGGAACATACAGACCCAACTGTGCCATTCCGGTGATCAAGGCAATCATTTTAAGGGTAATGGTTTTGCCGCCCATATTGGCTCCGGTAACCAAGGTTACCCCTTTTTCCAGCGTCACACTGATGGGGGTATACCCCTTTCCTTCTTTTCGTAGTCGCTGCTCCACAAGAGGGTGTCTTCCCTCGTCAATTTTGATATAGGGATCCTGCACAATCCTCGGCTCCACGGCATCAATTTCATCTCCGAGAAGAATCTTTCCGATGCTGAAATCCAACTCTCCGAGAATTTGAATATTTTTTAGAATTTCGTCATAAAACTCCCGGACACTGCGGGATAATTTTACACGGATCTGAAATTCCTCTTCTTCTTCCCGGATTTTCAGCTGCTGATATTTTTCCCGAAGCTTTTTCATTTCCTCCGTGGGAGCGATTTTAAATACCAGACTTTTAAAGGTTTCCGATAAAAAGAAAACCAGTTCGCTGTTTTTCAAGACCTCGATGGCTTCTTTCTGCTCCTTGGGCACGAGTATTTCATTATTCGGTTTCGGCTTCAGTCCCGTGCTTTCCTGAATTTTTTGTCTCAGTTTTTTCTGCAGCTCCATGATTCGTCCGTCAATCCTTCTTTTTTCCTCCCGGATACTCCACAGCTCATCGGAGTAACTGTCATAGATATAGAAGGTTTTCACCCGATTTTTTTCAGGGTCCAATACCTTAATCAGCGGGGCCACCGAGTCCAGCTGAAATTTTTCCAGGGACACCTCGGGATGCTGCATAAAGAACTCCCGTAATTCTTCCATCACCATAATCTGATTCTTTATCTCAAAAAACTCAACTTCATTCAGGATCTCATTTTTCATAACCCGCTCAAGGGACCCTCGGATATCTTTAATCTCCGATAGGTATCCTTTTAAGTTCCAAAGATAATAGTCGCTGCTTTTGAGTCCCTTTCGAAACCTCCCGAGCTCTTCAAAGGATCGGCGAAGGCCCTGGACCTGGGAAGGCCCGTAGGGAACCAGCTTTTCCTTTAGTTCTTTTCCGTAATCGGTTTCCGTCGGCACCCAGTCCAGCACCTCCCTAATCCCGGTTTCCCGAAAGGTCTTTTTATCCATGAAGGACATCATAAAGATCATCTCCTTCCAGCATGACGTCAATGACCGGTAGTGTCAGGGATTTCTTCATTCTCTGAGAGAATTCCACCGCCGGAAATTCGTATCCCTGGGGTGCATAGGGATTAATCGATACCGCCAAGACATTTAAGGGTTCCAGCACTTCAATTTTCACCCCTCTTTTTTTAAGGCGACTCCACTCGGTTCTGGGAATAAAAATCTTTGTTCCGTCCTGAACCACAAAGGTGACCTGTCGGTAGTAGGGACTTATTCCGATTAAGTCTTCAATGGTTTTTTTCACCAGGGAGCCGGGAAAGATAATATAGCGACTCTTTTCCGTTAAGGCGCTTCCGATGATTCTTCCTGCACTTAGGGCGGTTTTCAGTGGAAGCATCCGGTACTTTTGCTCCTCATCGACGATTCCGATACATCCTTTTTCGATCACTTCCTCCGCGAAAGCCAGCACTTCTCGGTCTTTTACGGTTTTTAAATGATAGAGCTCAATTTGGTGGGCGGTTTCATCGAGTACCCGGTCCATGCTTCTGCTGACCACCGCACCTGTTGCCAGAATTGTGGCTTCGGTCACTGCCGGAGAGGCCGCAGTTTTTCGGTTAATCGCTCCATCCACAATAGAGATATCCGCTCCGTAAATCAGCATCTTCCGGGACACCTCGCGAATTTCCTCATTATTGCTTGGACCGGCCAGCTCCACCAGGCCATTTTCCTTGACCCGGCAGATGACCACGGGTCCCATGGTTGTCCGGTAATCGGTAACTTCAAGAATTTCCAGTCTCGCATCACTATTGAGCAGAATATCCTGGGCGGTGGCCACAATGGTTCCTTCCATCACATGAATCACCGGCTTATCGGTTTTGGTCACTAAATCTTCCCGCTCCCCGTCTCGACCGATGGATGTAAGCCCCAGGGTAATATACCGGTTATAAGCCTCTTCGATAATTTTATTAAGGGCCACCGTCTTTCCGGCATTTTTCGCCATGCCGACTACGGATACCACCCGGTATTTTCCGTATATTAAATCAATAAAACCCAAAACGCCACCTCCCTTCGGCCTCTTCTGTTCGAAACTTTATTTTTTGGCTCGCTGCATTCTTTTTAACTGCGCCGGCTCCAGGGAAATTCTTCTTCCCTGCATTAGGGACGCCACCCCGTCAAGATTCCATTCCTTCTCGCCCCGGCAAACCTCACAATTGCAGGACTCTTCATATTCATCAGGCTCGGTATAGGTGGTAATAACCCCTTCATAGTTTCGAAGGATCACTTTATGAGGAGATTGGGAAATCAGGTAATTCGGCATTACCGGAATTTTCCCTCCGCCGCCGGGAGCGTCCACCACAAAGGTGGGAACCGCGTAACCCGAAGTGTGTCCCCGAAGTCCTTCCATAATCTCAAGGCCCTTGGATACCGGGGTTCTGAAATGTTCGATTCCCATGGATAGGTCGCATTGATAAATATAGTAGGGTCGAACCCGATTTTTTACCAAGTTGTGCACGAGGTCTCTCATTACATGTACACAGTCATTTATTCCCCGAAGAAGTACGGATTGGTTTCCAAGAGGCACGCCGGCATTGGCCAATAAGGCCAGGGCTTCTTTTGCCTCCGGGGTGATCTCTTTGGAATGATTAAAATGGGTGTTCAACCAGATTGGATGATACTTTTTAAGCATCTCCACTAAGGCCGGGGTAATCCGCTGGGGCATTACCACCGGAGTTCTGGAGCCCAGGCGGATGATTTCCACATGTTCAATTTCTCGAAGTTTGCTGATGATATACTCCAACCGTTCATCGGATACCAGTAAGCAGTCTCCTCCGGAGAGTAATACGTCCCGAACTTCCGGGGTATTTCGAATATACTCAATCGCTTGATCAATTCGATCAATCGGCTGCTCTTTATCCTGCTGCCCGGCAAACCGTCTTCGGGTGCAGTGTCGGCAATACATGGAGCACATATCCGTAATCAAAAGAAGTACCCGGTCCGGATAGCGATGGGTAAGCCCCGGTACGGGAGAGTCCACATCTTCGCTTAAGGGATCTTCCATGTCCGCTTCGCCTTTTTCAAGTTCCAGTCCGCTGGGGATGGCCTGAAGCCGAACGGGACAATTCGGATCGTCCTTATCCATCAGTGCCGCATAATAAGGCGTAATTCCCATACGTAAGGTTCCGATAATATCCTTTACTCCCTGTTCTTCCTGCTCCGTTAAATTTACTACCTTCTTTAAATCTTCCAGGGTTGTGATCCGATTTTTTACTTGCCATTTCCAGTCTTTCCACTGCTCTTCCGTAACATCTTTCCATAGTTCAATTTCATTGTAATGTCTCATATAATCTACACTCCTTTTATATTTTTACACCGCGGTCCGATCAAGGTTCTTAGCTATAAAGATCCTGATACACTTTCTTTAGCGCCGGGCTCTCCCGAAGAATTTGCATGGAGATTTCCGCATGCCCTTTGGTATACCCGTTTCCGATAATCATGGTGGTATCTCTTCCAACACCCTCAGCCCCGAGAGCGGCCTTGGTAAAGTTGGTTGCCATGGAGAAAAAGTACACCAATCCGTCGGTTTTTGCCGCTAAAATACTGGCCATTTCCGTGTTGTTTACATTCACACAGTTGATCACAATATCCGCCATCTCTCCCTTGGTCACCTCGGAGACCCGATCTCTTACCGCTAATGCATCGGTGGCATCCACGGCGAGATACTCATCCGCTAAGT
>JBEPWR010000153.1:0-4476 GCA_041642335.1 Eubacteriales bacterium | reverse complement strand
GCCAGGTAGTTTGATGCATGATTACTGCGAAAAACCGTATTGTTGAGGGACAAGTCTTTAATCATCCAATAAGTTTCTTTTAACACTTCTTTCGGGTTCAAAATCTGAAATTCCCCTTTTATTACCGCATCATACAGTGGCGTTCCTTCCTGGACCAGCAGTGTTAATAAGGCGAAGTAATCCGGTTGAATCTCGTTAATGACCTTTGCCGATTCCCGTGCATGCTCCTGCCACAAATCCTTTCCTCCGAGACCTGAAATTACGGTTACGGAAAGTTTTATTCCCGAATTCATAACCTTTTGACCGGCTCTGATCATCTCCTTCCGGTCTACGCCTTTATTGATTCTCTCTAGCACCTGATTACTACCGGACTCTACACCAAGATAGCACATCTTAAGTCCAAGCTCCTTAAGTCTTTCCAGTTCCCGGACTGTTTTTCTCAATATATCCTTCGGTGCACTGTAAGCCGATACCCTTTTGCATTCCGGGAACCGGCTTCGTATTTCCAGAAGGATGGTTTCTAAGTCCGGAGTGGACAGTGCTAAAGCGTTTCCATCGGCTAAAAAGATTTTCTCTACGTACCTATGGGCCTCTCTCGCCCTCTGTAAATCTTCAATAATTTCTTCTACCCTCCGAATACGAAAGCTTTTTTCTTTATACATCCCACAGAATGTACATTGATTATGGGAACATCCGATACTTACCTGCAGTATATAGCTGTATGCCTCGCTGGGGGGACGATAAATTTTTCCTTCATAATTCATTTCATTGATCTCTCCAATATAAGAAATTTAGGCTTCCTCTATTTTACCACAGAATTCTAGAATTATTCACCCTTGGTCTCTTTTAATTTATTCACCCTTATTTGCATCGCTTCTTGCTGAGTGTGTAAAAACTCCATGGATACCGGGTATCGCCTCTCCGCCCATTGTAAATAAGCTTTGCTGAAACAGGAAGGATTTAACAAAACCGATCCTAAGATTAACAGTGTCGTGTTACCTAGCAGTAAATGCTCCATGCCTTCAGGGTCCTCATTGTTAAAAAAATTATTGAAAACGCCCTTTGCAAATCGGATTAACTGATTCACCTTCTGATCTAAATTCGCGTTCCTATAGTCTTCTGAAAAAAAAGTCTGATGACGGCTTTCGTAGTCTGCCTGACAGTCCTGCAAATCATCGGCCAGCTGTAATAATACTCCATAATTAAAACAAAATTCAGCTTCCCGTTGGGTGAGGTCTCCCTTAACTAAAAAACCATCGGCCAGCACGGAAGCTCCCCCTTTATGAAAACTGATACTGCAAATCATTTCTTTATCTAATTTCTTCACGGTATGACCCTTCTTACTGATCATCTGCTGTTTTAAGCTCTGTACCTGACTCGCATGGATATATAACAAGCTCTCATATACCCCAGGGTATAGCTCCCTCGAAAAAGTTTCTTCAATTTTTTCCACCATATCGAAGATTTTCTTTTCCGATTCTCCCACTGCCCTTTCTTTCCGCCCCAACAAGCGGCGATTGAGGCGTGCCGCGGTCCAATATTTTTCTGCTTTCGATATATTCATATCATCCATATAATTATCCGTATAGGGGTATAGCATACTATAGCCAAAAATTCCCTCGGTACAGACAACCGGGATTTGAAAAGTTTTTTGCAGCAAATTCATGATCCAGACATTACGAAAAGCTTGACCCGTATCTTCCTTGGACAGTCCAGGATCATATGCCCGGACCTTTTGTAAAAACTCTTCGGAGCTTCTCAGAAAACCGGGATCTTTGAAGATCCTCCGGTCCTTTTGAGAAAAAAGTGGGCCTTCCTCCAGAAATTCCTGTAGGGTAGTTTTTAGCTTGTCTTTCGATTTTGACGCCTCAATTTTTTTTATCAACGTAAGCATGGCTTTTTCATTTTCCTGCTTTTCCCGCTCATGATAAAGCGCTAATTCCCATGGGTATTGTTCGTTTGCCGAGACCTCCCAAAGTCTCAGTGCCTGTTGATACAGTTCCTCGGTATTCAGGTATTGATAACTGATAAATCCCTCTTTCTTCTCGACCTCCATACAAATCCCTCCCTTCTTTATCCAATATTTTATCCTTATCTGATCATTTAGCTTTATCATAAGCCAAACTTCGAGCAAATTAATCCTCTTAAAGTCTTTTTGTCCTCCGCCTTAAGACGGAGAACAAAAAACCCCTGCAGGGAATAAAGCTTGCAGGGGTAATCCGCTATTAGAAATGTTATGAAACACTATCCTTTAGGAAACTTTTTCAATGTTTACCGCACTGACCTTCAGTTCCGGAATCTTGGAATACTCGTCCAATACACTGCCGTTGGTCAGGACATTCGCTGCTCCTTCGGCCCAGTGGAAAGGAATGAACACGGTATTTCCGCTGATTTTGTCCGTCACTTTGGCTTTAACCGTAATCGAACCTCGCCGGGAGGAAACTTTGATCTGATCTCCACTTTTAATATTTTTCTTGGTTGCCGCTTCCGGACTGATTTCAATGTAACTCTCCGGCGCTAAGTTATTGAGTCCTTCGGTTTTACCGGTCATCGTTCGTGTATGATACTGATACAGCACCCGTCCCGTGGTCATAATCATCGGATACTCTTCATCCGTAACTTCCGCGGAAGGTCGGTAATGCGCCGGCTTAAAGAGACCTAGTCCCCGAGCAAAGCGCTCTTGGTGAAGGAACTTCGTTCCTTCATGGGTTTTGGTTGGACATGGCCACTGCAGCCCGTCATGATCCAGGCGATCATAAGCAATGCCGGCGTACTGCGGGGTTACGGAAGCAATTTCATCCATGATCTCTCCCGCACTATTATAGGTTTTTTCATAACCCAGGCGATTCATCAGGTTCATAAAGATCTCCCAGTCATTCTTCGCTTCTCCCGGTGCGTCGATGGCTTTTCGAATGCGCTGAACCCTTCTTTCCGTGTTCACAAAGGTCCCGTCTTTTTCTGCATAGGCGGTGGCGGGAAGTACCACATCGGCGAGCGCTGCGGTTTCCGACAGGAATATATCCTGCACTACTAAGAAGTCCAGGCTCTCTAAGGCCTTTTTAATATGCGTGGTATCCGGGTCTGAAACCATAGGGTTCTCACCCATAATATAAATCATTTTCAGGCTTTTACGCAGGGCATTATCCATCATCTCGGGAAGGGTGAGTCCTGCTTCATCGGAAAGATCCACGCCCCAGGCGGCATCAAACTTCTTCTTGATTTCCGGATTCACCACAGGCTGATATCCGGGATATACATTGGGAAGGCCGCCCATGTCACAGGCTCCCTGTACATTGTTCTGACCTCTCAAGGGGTTCACTCCGGTACCTTCTCTACCCACATTTCCTGTAAGCATCGCAAGGTTTGCAATACTCATTACACTTTCGGTTCCGGTACTGTGCTGGGTAATTCCCATACAGTAATAAATCGCTGCCCGGTCGCCTTCCCCATAAATTTTGGCCGCTTTTATAATATCCTTTGCATCCACACCACAAATTTCCGCGACTTTCTCCGGCGTGTAATCTTTTACAAGTTCCTTTAACGCCTCAAAATTCTCGGTACGCTCTTCAATAAAACGGTCATCCTGCAGTCCCTCTTCAAGAATCACATGCATTAAACCGTTTGAAAGGGCCAGACTGGTTCCCGGTTTGATCTGTAAAAACACATCGGCATAATGGGCCAGTTCAATTTCCCGAGGGTCGGCAACAATTAATTTTGCTCCTTTTCTTACCGCCTGTTTCATTTTCGATCCGATTACCGGATGATTTTCCGTGGTGTTGGACCCGGTAACAAATAGAACGTCGGATGTTAATACTTCACTGACACTGTTTGTCATCGCTCCACTACCAAACGTTGTTGCAAGACCTGCAACAGTAGAGGAATGTCAGAGCCGTGCACAGTGGTCCACACTGTTTGTACCAAGAGATGCCCGCATAAACTTTTGCATCATATAGTTATCTTCCGTGCTGCATCTTGCAGAGGTAAGTCCCGCAAAGGCAGCAGGGCCGCTTTCCTCTTTAATGGTGTTGATTTTTTCGATAATGGTATCATAGGCTTCTTCCCAGCTGGCTTCCTCTAGCCGTCCGTCCTTTCGAATCAAGGGCTTTTTCAAACGATTGGGATGACTCAGAAAATCAAAGGCAAACTTTCCTTTAACACAAAGCATTCGGTCATTAACCCCTTCGGCGGGTTGTACTTCTACAACTTTATTGTCCTTAACCAGTAAATCCATTTGACATCCGACACCACAATAAGAACAGGTGGTTCGAACTTTATCCACTTCCCAGTAGCGGTATTTGGTCTTCTTCTTTGGAGCCAGGGCATCTACCGGACATACGGAAACACAGTTCCCACAGGATACACAGGTGGATTCGGACAACCCTTTCTCAAAAGGGGTCGCGATATGGGTCTCAAACCCTCTTTCCGCAAAGCCGATGGCATGGGTTTCCTGCAGTTGGTCACAGACCATTACACATT
>JBEPWR010000152.1:0-4483 GCA_041642335.1 Eubacteriales bacterium | reverse complement strand
AGGTATCCGTTAGTTTTCCCGAGAAAGTTTTTTCGCCCGTAATAAGATCTGCCAATGCTTTACCGCCCTGGCTTCCCTGCTGGGCGAAATGGATTACCGCTTTGATTTCGGGAATTTTTTCCGAAAAGCGAAGATCAAAGGATCCTCCCACGTTCATAATGATGATCAGGTTCGGGTAAAAACGGGCGCACATCGTCAGATTTTCCCGTTCCATGTCCGACAGGGAGAAGTCATCGGCCTGCAGCCTTCGGTCACTACCTTCTCCCGATTGTCGGGAAATAACATAAATACAGTAATCAGTCCCCATGTTTTCCACATCTCTTTTTTGGATTGCCCGTCCATAGGGATACTTAAAGGGATGCTCCATTAACTGCTGAATATTTCTTTTTTTCAACAACTCTTTCTGTCGTCTTTGATAGGCTTTATAGGCCTCGCCAAATTCCTTGTCATAATCTTCAATCCAGTCCTTTGTACAGATTTCAAACCCTTTACTGATAAGTCCTTCCATAATACTGATACTATGACGTTCATTTACTTCTCCGGAACCACTTCCTCCTTTGATCGTGTGTTTTGCTCCGGCTCCGAACAGGGCGATCTTTCGGGGACTGATTGGCAGGATATCCTCATTTTTCAAAAGAACTATTCCCTCTAGGGCTGCGCGGTAGGCAATCTCTTCATGCTTTTTTTCCCGAAGACTTTTTTCTTTTTCAAACATCGCTCTTTTTTCCATTCCCAGTCCCCCTTTTTTTATTCCTTACCTATTTAAAAAGGCTTTCCAATTCGGCAGATCCCTTTTTCCCTGTTCAAAACCCATTCGATAACTTTCCTGTAGTTTCTTAAGGTTTTTTTCACGATTCGACACCGGCATTTTATCAGGATATACCAGAAAGGCTTTCCCTTGTTTTTCCAGGGCCTCAAGTTCCTCTAAGGTTTGATTGTAACGGATGTGACGTGTTAAGAGCGCCTCTACTACCTTAGGATATTTACGGTAACAGCCCTTGATTACCCCCGAGAACTTTACCGGAGATTTCCGGTAGCCCTTCGGCCGGGTAAGTATGACAAAATACTTTTCAAATCCTTCTTTTTTTGCCGCCTCCAGGGCCACGCCTCCGTCGATGCCTCCATCTAAATATCGGTGACCCTGAAATTCGGTAATCGGCATAAACATTGGCATTGATGAGGAGGCCCGAATCATCTTCATCAGATCCTGGATATCATGAATATCTTCCTTTTTTAAATAAACCATCTCTCCAAGATCTATATCAAAAGCCCCTACCCGCATTTTAGCGGGATTATTCATAAAGGTATCAAAATCCAGGGGCAGGGCCGCGTCCGGATATGGGGTGTCTTCATAAATGTATTTTGCCCGAAAGTAGCCTTCTCCTTTTAAAAAGGAAGTCCATCCTCCAAAATTCGGGTCCTTTACCAAATCCACAAAGGATTTCTTGACCCGCTTGGGATCTCTGGATAAATAATTCACACTATGGCTGGCTCCGGCTGAGATTCCCGCCACATAGTTAAAATAGAGCTTATTTTCCAACAGGTGATTGACAAACCCTGCGGTATAACTGGCACGCATCCCTCCACCTTCAAATATCAAGGCGGTATCATGAATGTTATTTTCTATTCCCATAAATTCTCTCCTTACGCTGATTCATATTTTTGAGCAGTCTCCTTATGTTTTTATTATACCGTAAATTTCATGTTAGGGTAAGATAGTTGTTAAAAGATTAGCAAAATAGCTGCTACAATAATTTATCTGCCATATTCTTTAAATACCTAATGTTTTTTTCATCTTCACCGATAAAGTCATTTACGAGATTTACGGTAATAAGCAGCAAGGTCTGTTGCATTCTTTGCAAAAAATCCTCTTCGTAATTTTTATGTTTTTCCTTTTCCAGTTCTTTAAGCAGTGCTCGAAAAATACCGGTATAGGCTTCCTGGACTTCGAGAAATTTTTCATCCTTATATAAATCATGTTTCATCAGTTCACTGCCGATTCCCCAACGCTGGCTGATCTCTTTATAGAGACGAATCAGAAAAAGGTGAAGTTTTTCTCTAGCAGGCAGCTCCTGATCCAGAATCCCCTGCAGATTTCGAAGGGTCTCCTTCCAGCTTAAGTAAACCACAGTGGTGGTCAGCTCTTCCTTATCGGAATAGTAATTATACAGCGTTCCTACGGCTATTCCCGATTCTTTGGCAATCATTCGCATACTGATCTCTGAATACCCATGTTTTCGAATCAGTAATACCACGGCATTAAAGATCTTCTCTTCGATATTCTCTATGATTTTCGGCATTAATCATTCTCCTTCCTGGAATTATAATAGTAATAAACCTTGTCCATAATCAACACAATCCACTTATAATGAACATTAATTCATATTAACACAAAAAAATTCTATTGTAAAATATTGATCGAAACTTAGGCGTTCGTTAAATGCATCAAAAAAACACAGCGAAACTTATTCGTAAAACCATTCCCCAATGGTCTCACCCTTGCTGTGTTTTTTGATCTTTCATCTATTAATTTTACTTTAAGGAGGCTATTTTACCAAATCATTAATTCTTTAGCGGAAGCTTTTAATTTTTCTCTAAAATCCGGATGTGCAATGGCAATTAATCTTTTAACTCGCTCTTTTATGGGGGTTCCCCGCAGGGCCGCCACCCCATATTCCGTTACCACGTAGTCCACATCATTTCGAGATAAGGTTACCGCAGCTCCATTAGCCAAACTCGGTACGATTTTTGATATAGTTTTTCTCTCTCCGGTTTCCGGATCTCTGACTTTTGTTGTAGAGTAAAGTGCAATAATTGATTTTCCTTCTTTGGATAGTTGTGCTCCTATAGCGGTATCTGCTTGACCACCGGTGCCACTGAACTGTCGATGACCGATAGACTCTGACCCGCACTGACCCGTCAAGTCAATCTCTATTGTGGTATTAATGGAAACCATTTTATAATTTTTCCCAATCACATGGGGATCATTCACCCATCTGCCTCTCATAATTTGTACCGCAGGATTATCATCAATAAAATCATAAAGAACTTTACTGCCCAGTGCAAAAGTAGCCACCATTTTTCCCGGCATCAGTGTTTTTTGATTATTTGTTATGGCACCACTTTTATAAAGCTCGACCATACCATCCGTAAACATTTCCGTGTGAATGCCAAGGTCCTTTTTCGATTTCAATTCGGAAGCCACAGCATTGGGGATTCCTCCAATACCAAGTTGAATCGTGGAACCGTCATCTACCAGGTTCACGATATGTTTTCCGATCAGTTGATCCTTTTCACTGGGAGCCGTATTAGGAAGCTCCGGCAGTTCGTAATCCTGTTCAATAAGATAATCTATTTCACTAATATGAATCACCGTATCTCCAAAGGTTCTTGGCATATTAGGATTGATCTCCAATATTGTAAGATCCGCATATTCCATCAGCTCCCTTTCATAAGTTGCACTTAATGATAAGGAAATATATCCATGTTTGTCCATCGGGCTTGCTGTTCCGATAAAGATATTCGGACATTTATAATCAAATCGACGTTCTGCCGCTAAATGCAAATGGTTCGGAATAAAGGATACATTCCCGTTTTTATGGGCTTTGCGTATTTCCGGGCTATAAAACCATCCTTCCATCCGAAAGCTGTTTTCATACTTTGGGTTCTGAAAATACTCATACCCTCCCATCGGCAGACATGTAACAACGGTAACATTTTTTACATGATCCGCGATTTCATGAATTCTACTTACTATTCCCTTGGGTTCCGCTGCTCCTAAGGCCGAAATAATTTCATCCCCACTTTTGATAAAAGACAACGCCTTATCCACAGTAATTTTTCGTTTATTGTATAATTTTTGAATGTCCATATCCATCCTCCTAACTGCCCCATTTTATGGTGCATGCATCCCAAGCATACCCAATACCTGCACTGACCCAGGTAATAATTGATCCGTCTCTAATCTTGCCCTGATCTAGGGCAAGTTCAGTAGAAAGTATCTGGTCTACCTGCCCGATATGACCATAGTTCTCCAAATATATAGATTGCTCGAGATTCAGCCCTAGTTCCGAAAGCACGAACTCATGAGCTGAACGTTTCATATGAAGAATCGCCAAATAATCCAAGTCTTTTCTGTTATAACCACTTTTCCTCAATGATTCGTCAATTACTTTAAGAAAATTCCCCATACTTATCTCACTAAGTCCTTGTTTCATATGCTCAGAATCAAATACATCCAAAGATTTTTTGCTGAGGATCACATTCTCCTCATCTACAGGATATTTGGTGCCGCCATACCGTACCCCCACATCTTCTGCAAAAGATCCATCACTAATGAAGGAACTCTCAAGCAAGCGGTTTTTCCCATAATTTTTCTTTAAGAGAACTGCGCCGCCGCCTGCTGCAAGATTGAACATAAAAGATACTCGGGGATTCTGATAATCGATTAGATCACCGTTTCGATATCCTCCCGCGATCAATA
>JBEPWR010000151.1:0-4510 GCA_041642335.1 Eubacteriales bacterium | reverse complement strand
TAAAAGGCTATGAAACCGATGGCCATAAATATTTAAAGGATGCGGTAAACAAAGGGGCGGTGGCAGCGGTCGTAGAAGAGGTGCAGGAAGATGTATCAGTTCCTCAAATAACTGTAGCCAATAGCCGTATAGCGCTAGCGAAAATGGGTGCCGAGTTTTATGAACATCCCTCAAAAAAACTCCATACTATCGGGATTACCGCGACAAACGGGAAAACCACCACTTCCTTTATGGTCCATAAGATCCTGAAGGATCGGGGCATTGAAGCCGGAATTATCGGTACAGTAATGGTGCAGTATGGCGATAAAAAAATCCCCTCGCTTCTTACCACGCCGGAATCCCTGGACCTTCAAAAGCATTTTAGCGGGATGCTGAAAGAAGAGGTTAGCCATGTAACCATGGAAGTCTCCTCATCGGCCCAGGAGCTTCACCGGGCGGATGCGGTGGATTTTGATATTGTCACGCTGAACAACATTTCCAGGGAGCATATTGATTCCCACGGAAGCTTTGAGCGGTACTTTGAGGTAAAATCCCGCTTGATCACCCGGGCGAAAAAAGACAGCGCCGCCGTGCTGAACCTAGATGATGCCTACTCGAAAGGACTGATTCCCAAGACGCAAGCGAAGGTATTCACCTATGGGATTAAAGACCGGAGCGGGGATTTTTATGTAAAGGATTTGGATCTTTCCACAGGGAGGGGAGAATTTACCTTTGTAATCTGTCGGGACTTAGTGCATAAGGGTGTGAAAATTCCAAAGGGAGAGGTCAAAATAAGTCTTTCGGTTCCGGGCTTTCATTCCGTATATAATAGCGTCGTTGCCGTGATTGTGGGATTATTATCCGGTGTCAGTAAAGAAGAAATCAGTAAGTCTCTGAAAGCCTTTCGTGGCGTGGAAAGAAGATTTGAGTTCATCTTTGAAGAGGAGTTTACCATTGTGGATGATCACTTTGCCAATGCAGGCAATATTCATATGACCTTAGGGACCTTAAAGGAAATGGATTATAAGAACCTGCATGTCCTCTACGCCATTCGGGGAAAACGGGGGATTTCGGTAAACCGGGAGAATGCGGAAGCACTGGCTGAGTGGTTGCCAAAGCTTGGTGTCACCGAACTTTTAGCCACGGAAAGCATTTCCTATGTAATGGAAAAGGACCGGGTCACCGAAGAGGAACGGCAGGTCTTTGAAGACGTGATGAAAGAGGCCGGGATTCCGACGACGATTATCAAGGAGCTGCCGGAAGCCATCAAAGCCGTCATTCAAAAAGCTGAGCCCGGAGATGTGGTGCTCCTTGCCGGGTGTCAGGGAATGGACTTCGGCGGAGAAATGGCCCTTAAATATCTGGCAAAAGGAAGAACTGAAGAAGCGCAGGAAAGAATTTTAGCACCCCTGAAGGACCGTGTAGCGGGAATCGCGGAAGAACGTGAATAAATAGGAATCAAAGTACATTGGACAATAACATAAAAGCCCCTGTATTCAAAAGAATACAGGGGCTTTTCGGTTGAACACTATTTTTGCATACTTCCGATAAACCAAAGCTGCTTTTTGTAGAATTCCACATGCTCTTCGAACATGCCTACCGCAACAAAATCTCCTTTTTCATCGGCTTCATTTCGGATTTCCACAGCGAGGGCATTCATTAATTCCAGGTCTTCCTTTAAGTGGTCCAAAACTTCCTGGGTTTTATAGGACGTTTCACTAAGCTCCTTCATTGTGGCCTTATCCAGATAATCGGAAAGCTTTGCTAAGGGCTCGCCACCGTTCATTTTGATATACTCGGCAACGTCATCATATTTTTGAAACACATCATCATACAGCCCTTCCGTGAAGTTGTGAAGAGCGACAAACTGTACTCCCACCACATTCCAGTGCAGATTGTGAAGTTTTACGTTCCATACTGCCAAGTTCGATAAATATACATTTAGTTTTTCCATCATTCATTCCTCCATTTTCACTTTGTTTTTGTCTTGTTCTATAATATAATGATAACAATAATCAAAGGGTCTATCCAGGCACAAAATTGTTTGTTGGATCCTTAGAGAAATGGGGTATAATATGGAAATTAAAATTGATGAGCGTTTTGAAGAGATTCACGGCATCATCCGTTCCCGGTGGGTTCCTGAAATCCTAAACTCCGTTAAAGCGGGAAATCGCAGCTATGGAGAAATCTTGAATTCCATTGAATTTCTTAGTGCAACAGAGCTTAACCGAAAGTTAAGTTTACTTGTGGAGAAAAAAGCGCTGGAGAAAAAAGAAAGGGACAACCGAAGTTGCTATGAACTCTTAGCACTGGGAGAGGATCTGCACCATGTTTTTCACCACTTAGTTCAGATCAGAGAAAAATATTTTTAGATCGAGGCCAAGCTTACCACCGCGGTGGTGGAAGTGCACAAGGAGGATGAAGAACGGGCAAGGCAAGTAATGAGAGACTATAAAAAATAATAAAAAAGGATCGCCGGGGTCGGTATTTTTGCCTCCGGCGATCCTTTTGCATGAAAGTGCATGAAGCTCTTTAAACCCATGGTTTTTAATTGGCCTACTAGGCTTTTAAGAACTGATACTGAGCGGAAAAGAGCTTATAGTACATGGATTGGTTTTCAAGTAACTCGTGATGGTTGCCGGTTTCCAGTACTTTTCCGTCATGAATAACCATAATCCGGTCGGCGTTTTTAATTGTCGACAGACGGTGGGCGATCACAAAGGAGGTCCGGTCCTTCAGAAGGGCCCGAATCCCTTTTTGAACCAGGATTTCTGTTTCGGTGTCAATACTGGAGGTGGCTTCGTCAAGGATTAAAATTTTCGGATCATTCAGCACCGCCCTGGAAAGAGCAAGAAGTTGCCGCTGGCCAATGGACAGCTTGGACCCCCGCTCATTGATCTCCGTATCATATCCGTTTTCCAACGCCATGATAAAGTTGTGGGCATGAACCACCTCTGCAGCACGGATCACTTCTTCATCCGTGGCATCCGGTTTTCCGTATTTAATGTTTTCCTTAACCGTACCGGAGAAGAGGAAGGTATCCTGCATCATGATAGCCATCTGGCTTCTGAGGGAATCCAGGGTAACGTCACTGATGTTGTGACCGTCGATTTTAATGATTCCTTCCGTCACCTCATAAAAACGGCTGAGTAGGTTGATGATTGTGGTCTTTCCAGCACCGGTGTGACCAACCAAGGCGATGGTTTCGCCTTTTTTTACTTCAAAGCTGATATTATCCAATACCTGTTCCTCCCGGTCATAGGAGAAACTGACCTTTTCAAATTCCACATGGCCTTCAATGGGGGGCAGTTCGAAAGCATCGGGATTGCTCTCGATGTCCGGGGAGGTATCAAGTATTTCGAAAATCCGCTCCGCACTGGTCATATTGCTGACGGTGACGTTATAAAAATTCGTAAGATTGATAACCGGTCGCCAGAACATGGTAATATAGCCCATAAAAGCCACGAGAATCCCGATCGAGATAGCACCGGTGTCGATCAGCCGAACCCCGACCCAAAAAACGATAGCGGTTCCGAAACCCCAGGAAAGTACCACCATGGACCAGAAACCATCGGCAAATTTGATGGCACCCATAAAGGAGTGGTTCAAATCCCTGCCAAGCCCAAGAAAAGTGCTGCTGGTCTGGCGTTCCTTGGCAAAACTCTGAACCACCCGGATCCCGGAATAATCCTCATGAATGTAGGCATTCAGGTTGGAGTTTTTCTTTCGGAAAACCTGCCATTTTTTTCGAAAGGTACTTTCGATCAGAATCAGTCCTCCCATAAGGACCGGCAGGGTAATAAAGGCGGCAATGGCCAGCTGATAGCTCATCCAAAACATGATACCGGAAATGGCAATCAGCGTGATGATATCCGGTATTACCACAGTTACGCTATCAGTAAAAAAGTTGGTCAGGGCATTAACATCGGTGGTAATCCGGGCAAGAATTTTTCCCACCGGGCGGCTGTCGAAAAAGGAAAAAGAGAGCTTTTGAATATGATTAAAAAGGTCTTCCCGAATTTCCATTAAGATCTTATTGGAAGTACGTCCCATAATCATAATCCGTTTTCTCGAAGCGATCATGGAGAGGATGTTTACCACCACCATGATCCCTCCTAAGAAACCTAAACCCCGGACATTTCCTGCGGCGATAAAGTCATCGATACCGATTTTAATAAAATAGGGATTGATAATATTTACGGAAACCGCAATGATCATCAAAACCAAAGCCGTAAAGACACTTTTTTTATAATTTTTCAGATAAGCAAGCAGCCGTTTTATGACCGACAGTCTAAGGGACTGCTGAATATCTTCATCTTCTTTGAACGTGTTAACAGACATCTAAGCACCTCATTTCCTAGGATATATTTTGCATTATTCCTCCTTAACCAGTAAGCAAATGGCGCTTAGGATTAAAATCATCGGTAAGAATAATATACAGGCTTGAACATTGAATCTTCTTTCTTTTAAGCAGCGTACCAAGTGTAGAATGAGTATATTGATAATCGACATTTAAATCACCTCTTTATTC
>JBEPWR010000150.1:0-4524 GCA_041642335.1 Eubacteriales bacterium | reverse complement strand
GGCTTTTGATATATCCTTTGGAAAAATCAGTGTAATTGTGGTTCCTAGCCCTTTGCTGCTTTCGATTTCCAGTTTCCCATGATTTTTTTCCACAAACTCTTTAATAATATTAATACCGAGTCCGGTACCTTTCTCGTTCATCGTTCCAGGGGTAGAGGTATTAAGTTCCGATGATAACAACTGCCTTACCTGATCATGGGACATGCCAATCCCATAGTCTTTTATTGTCAAAACAACCTGATTTTCCTGGCTCTCAACACATGCTTCTATAACTCCGCCTTTATGTGAAAACTTTACAGCGTTTGATAAAAGATTATGAAGAATGATCTGAATAGAGTTGTGATCTGCGTAGATTGAAGCATTTTCGTCGCCTTCGATTTTAAAGGTGAGATCCTTTTCCCGGGCAAGGCGGTAGTGGTTTTTGCTTGAGGAAAAGAGTTCATCCAGCAGCTGGATAGACCCAAAGTTAAAGGATATATTTTCCATGTTTACTGAAACCCAATTCAATAAATTAGTCACCATATCGTAGGTATCTTCCGTTGTGCGCTTTAACTCCTGAAAGATTTCTTTCTCTTCCTCCGGTGTGAAAGCATCCCGATTGTCAGCGAGGAGTTCAATGGTACCCATAAGACTGTGAAAAGGACTCTTCAGATCATGTCCGATGATCGAGAAGAGTTTCATCTTTGCCTCGTTGGCTGTGGCAAGTTCTTTTCGTTTCGCCTCCAGCTTACTGAAAATTATATCGTAGGGTTCCTGAATGCCTTTATCCACGATGGACTTATAGATTAAATAAAAGGAGATAATTTTAAAGTAGTGCCCTAATACATTGGAGAGGGAATAATTATCGATATATACGGTAAAAAATAGTTCCGAGAGGATGGTGGCCAGTATTGAAAGCTGCAAAAAACGATACAGATGTTTACCGAAATGATGTTGGTAATGTTCCAGTCCCCAAAGAACAAGAATTAAAATCCCGATGATGATCAATTCACTTACCAGTTTAAACATTGTCTGTCCTTCGCCGGCGATATAGGCGACGGGAAAAATCTTCCATACAAAAATCGATAGAATTCCGAGTATGGAGAGTGCGGTATAGATTGTTATTACAACCCAATCCCGGGCCTTTTTTCCCTTGTGTAAAAAATAAAAGCCGCCGAGCAGGGTCAAACTTTCCATAAATCGTCCCAAGACCCAAAGTTGATTGGAATAAAATTCATAATCGGGGAAAATACTCATTCCGGGATATCCAAGTATATGGAGAAAGTCAATATTTGCAATAAATAGGTAACTTAGACCAATAAAGTGTAGATAGTAATTGTCTATATATTTCCTTGCATGCCAGGTAATGACGAACATTAATCCTGCGATGATAATCGTAAAACCTTCGGCATAGGCATGAAAGAGTAAATAATTTTGGGTTAGAAAATAGAGTAGTATTAGTAAAGCTATGGCAAATAGAACTGAAGAAATTTTTCGCTTCTGTAACGGATTTTCCATAAAATCCTCCTTGTTGTATATTTTAAAACAGTTATATTTATTTTAGCGAATTTTATAAAAAAAAGATAGGCTGAAAATTGTTAAAATGTAAAAAAAACTTGCAGAGAATTCCTGCAAGCTTTTTTTCATTCATTCAAAGGATTATTGATGGCCCTCCTCGGGAACAATGCAGATGAACTTCAGGGTTTTATCCCCGATATTTCGAAACTGGTGCAGCTTGTTAGGAGGAACAAAGGCATAGGATCCCGCTTCAATAGGGTTTTCCACACCATTTAATAATAAGGTGCCTTGACCTTCAATTACATAGTTGATATGAGGCCAGGGATGATTGTGCTTCGGCGTAAATCCCTCAGGACCTACCTCCATAATCCGCATTACATGACCTTCCCATCCTTCCTTGGGAGAAACGGCCACTTTCATAACCGCTTCCTTTACCTCGGGATGATCTATTTTCTTTTTCTCCAAATCACTGATATGTCCAATTGCCATGCTTTTCATCTCCTTTATGGGGTTCTTTATTAAAGGTACCCTAAAATAAGGGTTTTGTAAATAGATACCCGGAATCATAAGCAGAAATCATTTCATGAGAATATTTGTCAGAATCTGTGGTATAAATACCATAAGTCGTTAAAAACTGATATGCAAGAGGAGGAAAAACATGAAAACAAAAAAAGTTATCCTATTCCTTATCCTCGGGATCCTCATACTTGGTGGGGTTCTCTGGCAGACAGGAGCTATAAATTACTTTTTAGCAAGAACCTTCTTTGCCCCGGATTTCGAAGAAGCTGATTTGTCTGACGATCCGGACGCCGACGAAGATAAAGAGGACCCGGATGAGATGCCGACAGGGGATGAGAAGGGGAATGGAGAATTGAATCCTCAAGAAGACCGATCGATGGTTAATGTAGATTACGAGGTAGAAGTGATTGCAGAAAACCTGGAAATCCCGTGGGAAATCGCCCATCTTCCCGATGGTCGAATTCTTGTAACCGAGCGGCCCGGTCGGGTTCGGATCGTGGATGAAGGAGAAATCGCCACCATTCATTCCGTAGAGCATGCAGGAGAAGGCGGGCTCTTAGGAATGGCGCTGCATCCGTCTTTCGAAGAAGAAGCCTATATTTACTTATATTATACTTATCGGGAAGACGGCGATATTCTCAACCGTGTGGCAAGGTACCCTTTTGAAAATGAGCAACTGGGAGAGGAAGAGGTAATAATTGAAGGAATCCCCGGTGGAAGAATTCATAACGGGGGACGGATAAAATTCGGACCGGATAATCTTTTATATATCACAACGGGAGACGCCGGTGATTCACCCCTTGCCCAGGATCTGGAGTCCTTAGCCGGAAAGATTTTACGCCTGGAACCTGACGGGAGCATTCCCGTAGACAACCCTTTTGAGGGAAGTCCCATTTTTGCCTACGGGATACGGAATCCTCAAGGTCTTTCCTGGCATCCGGTTACGGGAGAACTTTACGCCAGCGGACATGGACCCAGTGAGCGGGATATGATCAATCGAATCCTTCCCGGCGGAAACTACGGATGGCCGGAGATCACCTGCGATGAAGAGCGTGACAGCTTTGAAGGCGCAGTCGTCTGCTATACGGACTTTACCCTGGCTCCTTCAGGAATTGATTTTTACCAAAATGAAGAACTGGACGAATTCCCCCTTTATGTTGCAGGACTTCGAGGGAATATGGTTATGCGTATTGATTTTTCAAAAGAAGGCGAATTTCTTCGACAGGAAGCATTATTTCAGGATTATGGGAGAATTAGAACCGTGGTATATCATGAGGGGGCCTTATATATTGCCACAAACAATCGGGATGGACGAGGCGTGCCGGTGGATGAGGATGATCGGATTCTACGAATCATGCCAAACTTTCCGTAGGTTTTCTTTGCTTTTAACAGAAAACATGATAAATTATAACTATGAATAATTGCTTTCAGAAAAGGAGGGATTTCATGAGTCCGACAACCTGGCTGGCTATTTATTTACCGATTTTTGTTCTGTTGTTTGTGATAATCCCTCAGCAGAACCAGATGCAGGTACAAGCTGCGAAGATGATTGCAAAAAAAAGGAGGAGAAGAACATTGGATCATGAATTAATCAAAAAATACATCGGAAGAGAGTGTAAAATCACCACCGGATCCTATGGAACAACCACCAAGGGGAAGGTTCTCGATGTTAAAGAAAACTGGATTGAAATTGAAACGAAAAAAGGAATCGAACTTATGAACGCAGAATTTGTACAAAACATTAAAGTCGAGGATTAATCGGTTTCTCCGCCGAATCTTTCAGGATAAAAATGCTTTACAATTACCCGAAGGACGGCATAAATCGGAATCGCTAAAAAAGCTCCGATAAATCCATAGAGAGCGATGGATAAGATGATTAAAAAAATTACGGTTAAGGGATGAATCTTTAATCGGGTCCCCATAACATTCGGTCGGATAAAATTTCCTTCAAGCTGCTGGGCGATGCTCAGCACAATTAATACCTTGACAATCATGAATAAGTCAACCGTAAGTCCGATGAACAGGGCGGGCAGTACCCCCACAAAGGGACCGACCAAGGGAATAATTGAGGTGACCAAGGAGAATATTGCAAGGATTAATGCACTGGGAAGTCCGATTATCAAGTAACCGATATAGGTGATAATCCCAAGAAAAATTGCCACGATAATTTGCCCGGTAATATAAATGGAAAGCGTACGGTCGATTTTTTGCAACAATTCGGTGGCGTTTTTTTCATGGCGTTTCGGGATAAAGTGCACGATATTTTGATAAAACAGTTTTTCATCCTTTAAGAGGAAAAAGCCTACAATGGGTATCAGAATAATAATGGTCCCGACATTAGCAATGGTGGAAATCCAATTTGTGATGTTCTGTCCAAGAGCGCCAAAGGCCAACTCTAGAGCGGATGAGGCCTGAGCCTGAATATCCTCAATGGAAAAAATCCAAAGACTTCCCTCATCAATAACGCCTTCCGCCCAGCTTTGCACAGCTTCAAACTGCTCGGAAAAT
>JBEPWR010000149.1:0-4526 GCA_041642335.1 Eubacteriales bacterium | reverse complement strand
ATCGCATGCCGCTAAGTTCTACACTTTTCAGCCCGTGCTGAAGGGCTTTTGGTTCCATTTTATAATGATTTCCAATCCAGACAGCTGCCAAAGCGTTTAATAGTTGGTGTCTGCCTGGAAGGGGTAGGTGAAATTTGTATGCTTTACCTCTCAGCTTAACACAAAAGGAGCTCCCATCTTCAAATTCCTTAATATCGGCTGGGTGAAAATCATTACGTTCGTCTATTCCGTAATAGACTTTATCGTATACGCTTTCTTCATTCCGCAAATTCCATAAAAGAGGGTCGTCTCCATTAAGTAACAATAGATTCCCTTTTTTAAGATTTTTCGTGATTTCCAGTTTCGCCTTTAGAATATTATCTTTGGATTTTAGATTCTGAATATGAGCTGAACCAATGTTGGTGATTACCGCTATATCCGGTGATGCAATATCAACTAAAGTCTCAATTTCTCCTAAATTCGACATTCCCATTTCCAGAACGGCTATTTCATGTTTTTTTTCAAGATTCAGTAGGGTCAATGGGAGCCCCACTTCATTATTAAAGTTCCCCATTGTCTTTAGTGTGGAAAATTCTTCCTCAAGCACTCGACTAATAAGGTCCTTTGTTGTGGTTTTCCCAACACTCCCTGTAATTCCAATGATATTCGGAGACACCTGTTTGTTTTTATATCTTCCCAGGTCTTGTAACGCTTTAAGTGTATCTGCTACTTCAATGATATTTAATTTCGGATATTTTTGCAGGATTTCTTTTTGCTTTGATAGGTCCCATGCTTTCTCAATAAATATGCCTGATGCCTTTTTTTCAATTACCTGATCAATAAAGGTGTGTCCGTTAAAATTTTCTCCGACTATGGGTAAATAAAATTCTCTTGGGCTAATGGTTCTACTATCTATGGATAGTCCTTGGATCAGCGTATTTTGATCCCCTTGAAGTAGTGTTCCTCCTGTTGCTTCAATTACTTCTTTAATTGTTAAGTTCAAAATGATCCTCCTTTTAGATGCTTTCGAGCATAATATCTGTATATTGTTGAATCTTACGCCATCTTCATTATAGCAGATTTTATCTGTGGTTTTCTATGGCTATTTAGTCTTTATTAATTTTAAAAAAACAGAAAACTACTCCTCGTCAAAACCTCCGAGGAATAGTTTGTTTTACTCAAATTCCACTACGATAACTGTTTCCCTGTCCACGGGAGTACCTGCCGAGATCTCTTGTCTTACAGCTCTGCCTTCCCCTTTTACTCGGAGCTGTAAACCCAGGGCGTTAATCGCCTTTTTAACTTGCTGTACAGTCATTCCTTCCACATCAGGCATAGTAATTTTATCACTTGTGGTATCGGTTTCTACATAAATGCTAATCGTAGAGTTCTTTTCAACTTTTTCGCCGAACTCTGGACCGGTTTCAACAACCATCGCTTCCTCTTTTACAAATAGGTCGTTTACTACAAGGTAATCCAGTTCTCTATCCTGTAGCATTCCTTTCGCTTCTTTTAAAGTTTTCCCAACAAGATCGGGGACCTCAATTTTTTCTTCTTCTTCAATTTCTTCTAATTCCTCTTCTGTATAGCGAGGCTCAATTCCCAGATATCGAAAAGTTTCTGAGAATATCTCTCCGGCAATGGGAGCCGCCGTAGTATTTCCGAACAAGGTTCCGCCATTTGGCTCGTCAACAATGGTGATTACAGCAATTTCCGGATCATCCATTGGTGCGGCCCCTACAAATGAACCGATAACGATTCCCGGAGGATAATGACCGTCTACCAATTTTTGCGCAGTTCCGGTTTTCCCGCCCACTGCATAACCTGACACATAAGCATAGCTATTGCTTAGACGCATTGCCTCTTCCGAAATTTGCCTAATTATTGCCGAAGTCTCCGCGGAAATAACTTGGCGGACTTTTCGAGGTTTTATTGTTTCAACTACATTTCCTTCCATATCTAATAATTCCTTAACAATTTGCGGTTCCATTAATGCTCCATCATTCACCGCAGCTGCATAGGCAGCAAGAATCTGCAAAGGCGTCGTATTAAAAGACTGTCCAAAGGACATTGTGGCAAGATCCCGGGTGAAAACGTCGGGACCCTTGGGCTGCACAGTGCTTAAATCCGGAATGATTGAACGGGTCTCACCAGGCAGATCAATTCCTGTTAAATCAAAAAAACCAAATCCTTCGATATAGTCATAAAACGCTTCGCCACCGAGGTCCTGTAATATTTCCACATAAACCGGGTTATCCGAATTTCTATAAGCCTCAGAAAAGGTTTGCTGTCCGAAGGGATCATAATACCGCCAGCTACGAATCGGTGGACCTCCCACATCGATATACCCGTCTGAATAATACTCTGAATCCAAACTGGCAGTACCTTCTTCAAGGGCAGCAGCTGCTGTAATAACTTTAAAGGTTGAACCCGGTTCATAACTGTCATTGATTATCGGATTGCGCCACATATCAAACCAAAAATTCAACTTTTCCTCAGACTTCATGGATTCTAGAGCTTCCTGTTCTTCTACGGTCCTAGGCACCCGCGGATGATTCGGATCATAATCCGGCTTTGAAGCCATTGCTAAAATTTCTCCGGTTTTCACATTCATAACCACCGCCATAGCCTGTTTAGGATCATGAAGTTCCATTGCATTGTTCAAAGCTTTTTCCGTAATATGCTGAATTACCTCATCAATGGTAAGCACAATTCCCAATCCTTCCTCAGGAGAGTGATACATTTCTGATGAGGAAGATAATTGTCTTCCTTGACGGTCTACGGTTTTTATCCATCTTCCCGGGACGCCACTTAAATGCTTATCAAATTCCAATTCTATTCCGGCAACCCCGTTGTTATCAGCATTGGTGTGTCCTAATACGTATGAGGCGAAATTACCGTAGGGATAGAACCGTTTATGATCATCGGTGATCCATATGCCCCGTATTCCTAGGTTTTCAATTTCTTTACCTACAGAACGGTCTACCCATCGTTTAAGGGTTATCGTTCGTTTATTCTCATTTTTAAAACGTTCCTCCAACTCTTCCTTATCAATTCCAAGCAGATTTCCTAAAATCTCTGCGGTTTCTGCCTTTTCTCCGATTTCTTCAGGACTGGCATATACGGCATGTGTGCTCGCACTTAGGGCCAGTTCTTTTCCATTGCGGTCATAGATTGTTCCACGACTGGGAGAAATCGTGATGTCACTGGTTTGCTGTTCTCTTGCCATCTGTTGAAATTCTTCTCCCCGGATTACTTGAAGCCATCCTAATCGGAGCACAAGAGCGAACATGCATGCCACCAAAGTCAAAAACATTAGGATTAACCGGGTTTTGGTGGATTTTGTAGGCTTTAGATGCTGATCTTTCCTCATGCTGAACCTCCTTTACTCTCTAAAACAACGTTTCCACTTTAGAAAACAGCTGCCGCAAATTATCATTGGCTTTTTTTATGAAGCCCGGTTCTGGAGTGTCTTGAACTTGGAAGTTTTCCAGATGACTAGCAATTCGTTTGACCGCGATTGAATCCACTTCAATATAATTCACTTCCCTTGTATCAGGATAGATCATTTCTAACCGGTTTATCGCTTCAGATTCCACTCGATTAGACCGGGATAAGCTCTCCACTTCGATGCGAAGATCCCGTTCATCATTTTTCAGTTCTGCAATGGTCGTATTGAGCTGATGGATGTCATGACGGGCTTCGGTAATCATGACATAGCGAAGCAAAAGCCCTAAACAGATTAACGTAACGGTCATGATCATCAAGCAAAAAAGAACTTTCTCCCGTCGATATTTTTTCTGCATCTCCTTACTTTGCTTTTGTAATTTTTTTCGGTTTTTCTTCTTAGTAAGCTTCAGCTTATCCTCTTTCGGATTTTTTTTAACGGTTTCCTCAGGATAATAAATCTCTTCTCTTGCGACCTCCATGTCTTTCACCTCACTCTTATCGTTTTTCCATAATTCTCAATTTTGCACTTCTGGACCTGGGGTTAGCCTCTAATTCATTTGCGGAAGGAATGATAGGTTTACGGGTTATGATTTTTATCTCCGACTGCTTATCGCAGGTGCAAATTGGAAATTCCGGAGGACACACACAGGATTTTGCCAAATCTTTATAAGTGTTTTTAACGATTCGATCTTCAAGGGAATGAAAGGTGATAATGACCAATCTTCCGTTTTCTTTTAGATAAGGGAGCACGGATTTAATGGTATCTTCGATAATACCCAGTTCATTATTTACCTCGATTCGAATGGCTTGAAAAGTTCTTTTTGCCGGATGAGGCCCTTTGTCCCGAGCTTTCTTCGGAATTGCTCGCTTAATGATTTCAACAAGTTCTCCACTTTTCGAGATTTCCCTTTCTTTTCGTTCTTCCACGATGAATTTAGCAATACGCTTTGCCCAGTTTTCTTCTCCATACTCTTTAATTATCCGATGCAGTTCTTCTTCACTATATTCGTTTACAACAGTTTTAGCAGTAAACTCTGCACTTGTATCCATACGCATATCCAACTCGGTATCCTGCATATAGGAAAACCCTCGTTCAA
>JBEPWR010000148.1:0-4545 GCA_041642335.1 Eubacteriales bacterium | reverse complement strand
TGGTAGGATCCACTGGTTCCACTGGACATACAAATACAAAGGATTTCACCATACCCTTCTTCAACGGCTCTTTTCATTAATTCCGTAAACTCTACAGGGCTGGGCATTCCCGTAGTCGGCGGTTCACTGTAATTTTCGATCTGTTCATAAAATTCATCGGGAGTAATATCCACTCTGTCACGATACACCTTTCCCTCAATGGTAATTTTCAAGGATGCTAACTGAATATCATATTTCTCCAATACCTCATCGGATAAATCACAAGTGGAATCTGCTATTATTTTTATCATTTTTGTCCTCCCTCATTCTTAAAGCCCTGACTTTTCACCTTGTTTCGATTGATCTATTTTATCATTAATTACTTTATCTAACAAATATAATTTCCTTCTTTGCCTTGTAAAATAAAGGATTAATGAATATAATATAAGCACCTCATTAAACTCTTTTATGAAAGGATGATTGCAAATGAAAAATCCTATAGTTACTTTTACGCTGGAAAACGGCAGTGTGATGAAAGCCGAACTTTATCCGGAAGTTGCTCCGAATACGGTTCGAAATTTTATTTCTTTAATAGAAAAAAAGTTTTATGACGGAACCATCTTCCACCGTGTGATTCCCGGGTTTATGATTCAGGGAGGCGACCCGGAGGGTACGGGAATGGGGGGACCCGGTTATTCCATTAAAGGGGAGTTCCGCTCCAACGGTTTTCAAAATGACCTGAAGCACGAGGCCGGGGTTCTTTCCATGGCCAGAGCTCAGGACCCGGATTCCGCCGGTTCTCAGTTCTTTATTATGGTTGCCCGCTCTCCCCATCTTGATGGAGAATACGCCGCTTTCGGTAAGGTTTTCGAAGGCTTTGAGCATGCGGAAGAAATTGTTAGCGTAAAAAGAGATATGAGAGACCGTCCCCTGGAAGATCAGCGCTTGCAAACCGTGACTGTTGAAACCTTCGGCGAAGAATATCCGGAACCGGAAAAAATCTCTTAATAGTAAAATCCCTGGGTCTCTTAATTTTAAGAGGCCCAGGGATTTTATTTATTTTATTCAACAATAAAGGAAACACTTAGTGATCATGCTTAAGAATTATTCGACCGACTTTCTTCCCTTTCATCATATCATCAATGATCTTGCCAACGCCTTCCAGGTCTACGGTACTGACCATGGCCTGAAGGTTTTCCGGTTTCCATGGCCCGGCCAACTTTTCCCAGATTTTCAGTCGCAGGTCCATCGGGCATTGAACCGAGTCTATTCCATATAAGGTGATTCCTCTTAGGATAAAGGGATACACGGAGCTCTTAAATTTATCACCGGCCACATTCCCGCACGTGGTTACCGCGCCGTCATATTGGATGCTTTTTATAACGTCCCCTAAGGTATCGCCTCCTACGGTGTCAATCACTCCCGCCCAACGGGATTTTAGCATGGCTTTTCCCTTTGCGTCCTGCACTTCTTCTCTGGAAACTACAGACTTCACGCCGAGCTTTAAAATTTCGTCCTTTTGACTTTCAACCTTACCCGTGGCTACAACCACGTCATACCCCAGTTTCACCAGAATCTTCGAAGCGATATTCGCAACCCCTCCGGTTCCTCCGGTAACCAGAATTTCCCCCGCTTCCTTTTCTACGCTTTGGATCAGTTTATAAACTGAAAGTGCCGCAGTAAAACCCGCAGTCCCATAAACCATACTTTCCTTAAGATCCAAACCTTCCGGCTTTTTAACAACCCAGTCCGACGGCACGCGGATATATTCTCCAAAGCCGCCATCCGTATTCATGCCTAAATCATAACCCGTAAGGATGACTTCTTCTCCCTCGGAAAATTTGGGATTGCTGCTCTTTTCAATGATCCCTGCGGCATCGATACCGGGAGTATGGGGATAATTTCGGGTTACCCCTTTATTTCCCACACTGGATAAGGCGTCCTTATAATTTAGCGAGGAATAAAGCACCTTCACAATAGTATCTCCCTCCGGCAGCTCGGAAATTTTTCGGTTTTCAATTTTTCTTACATAACGATCTCCTTCTTCTTTGATTCGTAGGGCTTTAAAGGTTTTTTCCATAATCAGGCTCCTTCCAATTTTATTTCTCTTCTTAATTCTTACCCTAAATTCGTTTTTTATATCATCGGTTTTACTCTTCCAAAGCCTCTTCGATGATCCGATAGTAATCCAGGTCAAGGATTCTTGCGGAAAAATAAAATTTTGCACTGATTTGATTGGAAATCCGTTCCTGATAATCATCGGGGATCTCGGCACCGGCCTCAGGGATAAACTCTTCCTCTTCCGAATTGTATCTTCCTTTGTCCGTAATGAAGCTTCGATCTTGAAAAATGACTAAAGGATCTTTATCGGAAAAGAGGTCTCTTCCCATAAATAGCCGGGAATCAAACTCCAGCCCCATCAAATTGGATACCGTAGGCATAATATCCAGGCTGGAAGCCGGTTCCGTGAAGGTCTTCCCTTCCATTCCGGGACTGTATACAACAAAAGCATTCCGGTAGAGTTCAAAGGTCTTGTCAACGGATTCTCCCTCAAGCTCTTCAATGGTTTCGTGATCCAGACCGTAGGGATAGTGATCCGAACTCATAACAATCAAGGTATTATCTGCAATTCCCTGCTCTTTTAGCTGGTCCAGCAAATACTTCATCGCCCGGTCCAGTTCCACTTGTGTGGCTAGATAAGCTCTAGCCTGTTCGGAATAAGGTAAGTCGGATACCACATCCCGATTTTTCCGTGCCATATTATTCCCGTCAAAACTATATAGCAAATGTCCACTCATCGTCAGGTAGTAGGTATGAAAGGGTTCATTATCCGTATATTCCGAAACGGTTGCCTCCATCATTTCCAAGTCCGATGCCGGCCAGGTCCTGGTGATATCAAGACCATTCCCGATGCCTTGATAATCATAACCAAGGTTTGGATGAGACTCGTCACGATCATAGTAATCATAGGTATGGTTATGATACGCTCTCGTTTCATAATTCAAATCCCGAAATTGATTGCCAAGTGCAAAGGGCATGGCATTATCCGCGGATTCCCGTAAACTCCATACACCGCTTTTGGGAATCAAACCGGTATTGGCCACATATTCTCCGTCCAGGGTGCTGACACCCCATATGGGAGTGTAGAAATTCTCGAAGTGGTAACCCTCGTGTACCAGCTTGTAAAGAGTCGGTGTGACTTCTTCATGAAGAGCTAGATGAGAAAATGCCTCTGCGGTAACCACAATCAGGTTATATCCTTCAAATTTCCCGGTATACTCATTTTTTTCACTGGGTTCCCGGTTCTTGAAATACTGATGCAGCTCAAGAACTTCCTCCCGATTCTCCTGTTCCATCAATTCTTCAAAATCGATATCTAAGACATTGTATTCCACCGGCTCTTTGGGCTCCTCTACCTCAGGATCTTCCCCTTTTTCTTCAGAACCATTGGAGTTCTCATCTTTCGGGCCTTTTTCTATAGGCCTCTCATCAGGACTCTCTTCCATATCCTCAGGAATCTCTCCCACAAAGCTCGGATTCCAGTCGGTAATCTGCCTTTGTGCATCCAGGCGCATATAGGTGACCAGGCCTAATTTGTCTACGGCGGCTTGCGGATAATGAATATTATAATACAGGTTGTAGGCTGAATTCTCTCCCTGATCCTGGTAATGCAGCATTCCGACGCCAATAAAGTGCAGGATAACAGCAAGAATTAAGATCATGCCCAACATATATGGATTCTTTCTTGGCGCAATATAAATTCCTCTACCGATGAACAAATAAAGAATAAGGGGTAAAACTACTAACAATACCAAATACCAGTTGTTCGCTACTCCATTTAGGGCTTCCCTCCAAAATTCTAAGCTTTCATCCCCGTAGATTATAGAATAAATGGTGTTATAGGTCCCGAAAATTTTAAAATATACGAGTTGGAATGCAAAAAGCAGCCCTAGAAGAAACAGTACGATCCCAAAAACAATTCTTTGCAGTTTTGGTTTTAGCATAAAGATTATCCCGTAAATAATCAGAGCAGCAACGCCTCCGAAAATTGAGGAAAACAATAAGCCCTGGGATAATACATTCCCCGTCGTGCTGGAACGGATCAGGGTCTCAAGGTAAATAATGCTTACCCATAAAAAGAAAAACAAAAAAAACGTGGGTATGTCCTTTTTATTTCCTTCTTTGTTTTTTGCTCTTTGATATGCTTCTCTTCGGTTTTCTCCGCTTTTTCTATCCATTTAAAGTCATCCTATCTATGGTAGTCCATATCGTTTCCTGGATTAATAAAATAATTCTTCTTCTTTTTTCTTTATATTTTTCTTTCTTCCAACTTCTGCTTTTGGTAAAGCTGTCCTATCTTTCTGCTGTACCCGGGGCTCAAGGGCATTGGACTCATCCAGCAGCTTAGCCATATGCCTAAGCCTTTGCTGATCCTTTTGAAGCACCTCAAAGCCCTTAGGGGCAATTTGGAAAACTTTTTTCCGTGCATCCACTTCTTCCACTAAAGTGATAAGACCCTGTTTTTCCAAGTTTTCCAAAGCACCGTATAGCGTTCCCGGTGCCAAA
>JBEPWR010000147.1:0-4564 GCA_041642335.1 Eubacteriales bacterium | reverse complement strand
AGTGAAGGTGGCAACAGCTTTTCCCGTACCAGTAAAGCGAAGTTCCGGATCTTTTGTTAAACGACCGACTAAAGATACACTATTCATTTATTCCACCACCTTCGTTTATTCCTTGTCTAATTTCACAACCATTACACGCATCACACCATCGGTAATACCCAGTACCCGTCGAAGCTCTTTCGGCGTGTCCGTACCACTTTTAAAGTTGATTAGCATGTAGTGACCATCATTTTTCTTGTCAATTTCATAGGCTAATTTACGATTTCCCCAATCATCTACGTTTTCAATTTCACCATCGGCTTCGATGATTCCCCGTAGTCTCTCAAGAATCGCTTCCTTCTTTTCATCTTCAAGTTCTCCCCGAAGAATGTACATTAACTCATAGTTTTTCATTGTTTTTACACCTCCCTTTGGACATTTAGGCTCTTTTTATAAAGAGCAGAGAAATGATTTCTCATTATCGAAGATTCATTATATCATGGTCTGTTTTTCTTTGCAATATTTTTGCGAAATTCCCTGCTTTTTCTCCTCTTTCGTTAGTCTTATAAAAATGGGGTATAAATATCCATAAGACCTAAGTTATAAGGGAGGGGATTTTATTGGATAAAAAAGTAGCCATTATTGATTTGGGTTCCAACACGGTACGGATGATTGTGGTTGCGGTCAATGAACGGGGCGCTTATCGACTGATTGATCAGGTAAAAGCCATGGTTCGCATCGGCCAGGGGATGAGTATTGATGAGAGGATTCAGGAAGAGAGCTTATCCCGTAGTCTCTTTACCTTGAAAATTTTCAAGAAATTTGTGGATGCCTATGAGGTGGACCTGCTCATTCCTGTAGCTACCGCAGCTCTTCGTCGGGCCAAAAATCAAAAGGAAGTGCTCAAACGTATTAAAAAAGAGACGGGCATTCGATTTCAGGTGCTTGCAGAAGAACGGGAAGCCTATTATTCCTATCTTGGTGTGATCAACACGCTGGCCCTGGAGGATTTTTTAATGGTTGATATCGGTGGGGGAAGTATCCAGCTTGCCAAGGTTCACGGGCGAAAAATTCAACAGGCTGCAAATCTGCCCTTCGGCGCGCTTACCCTTACGGAAAAATTTGACCTGTCCGGTGAAGTCTCCAAAACTTCCCTGGACCGGGCCTCCGCCTTTTTACACGCAGCCCTTAAGGATCTTTCCTGGTTGGACAATAAGGATTCCCTTCCGATTCTCGGCCTGGGGGGAACGCTACGAAGTCTCGGAAGGATTGCCCAGCAGCAAAACCCAGCGGAACTTCAAAGTCTTCACAACTATTCCCTGGCACCGGAGAAAGCTATGGAGATCATCGATCAGCTTACGGATAAAAACCTTTACGAAGGCACCCGGGTTCCCGGCCTGAATAAAGAGCGGGGGGATATTATTGTGGGAGGACTCCTGCCCCTTAAGATCCTGATCAAACATTTTAACCCGCCGGTCCTAACGTTCAGCGGCAGCGGTTTACGGGAAGGACTGTTCTTTGAGAAGTTTTTGCAAGAGTTCCAACCACAACCCATGCCCATAAAAGATGTTTTAGAGCATAGTCTATACAATACTTTGGGGCGCTATAATATGAACATTGCCCATGCCGAGAAAATCCGCTACCTTTCCCTGAAGCTTTTCCGAGCCTTGCAACGGGTTCATAACCTTTCTCCAAAATACGAAAGGGTTTTACAAACCGCCGCCATGCTTCACGATCTGGGAATGAATGTGGATTATTATAATCACCATAATCACAGTTTTTACCTGATTCTCCATTCCCGCATTTATGGTCTGAGCCACCGGGAGATCCTTTTATCGGCATTTATCGCCGGAGAACATCGAAAACAAAAACTCACCCGGGTGCAGGAGCCTTATTACGCAATGCTCTTACCGGATGAGAAAAAAATCATTGAACTGTTGGGAATGCTTCTTAAAATTTCAGAGATGCTCGATCGCAATCAATACGGACATATTACCAAGATCTCCACGTTTTTAGAGGAAGAGGACTTTACCGTGACCCTGCTTTCTTCTGAAGCCATTGGCATTGAGGAATTTAGTATCGCTCCCTTTAAAGAGGATTTCTATCAACTTTTCGGCCGTAAACTTCATATTCTTTGTGATCACTATTGATTATGCTTTTCGCTCTCCATTAATTTTGGTAATTCTTCGTTCCAGTTCCTTTCTTGAAAGCCAGATCTGGTGGGAACAACCAAGGCACTGAATCCGAAAATCCGCTCCGGTTCGTAGGATTTTGAAATCCTTCGAGCCGCAGGGATGGGATTTTTTCAAGGTGACTTCATCTCCTACTTCTAATTTTAACGGCATATTCAGGCCTCCCTTCTATAAGGTAATGGTTTTTTTGGCGGCATTGGATTTTTCCACAATGTCATACATGTTCCCCACACCACCGACCAAAAGCTGGTTTTTCACTTTATAATAGTCCAGGCAGGTTCCACAGGAAATAATTTCAACCCCTTTTCCTTCCAGCTTTCTCAGGTGGTCAATTACCATGGATCCCTCTACGGTAAGTCGTACGCCGGCATTTAAAAACAACAGCCTTCTTGGGGTTTTACTGGCTTCCGTCAGAGTGTAAATGTATCCTTTCATCAATGCCTCGCCGAGCTCCCGGTTTCCTTCCCCTAAGGTATCCTTGGTAATGAGAATGGTTAAGTCCTCGCCACTTTGGGCTTTGGACGGAAATTCCAGACCTTCGGAAATCTCCACCTGTCCTTCTTTATAAATCTCAATATAAAAATCTCCCTTGGCTTCTTTTATTTCCGCCTTCAGGTTTAAGCTTTTTACCAGCTTTGAGATATTCTCCTTTGCTATATCATTATCCACGATGGTTACAATAGTTCCTTCCTTGGCATTTTCCAGCGCCTTTTTCGTTTGAATAACCGGTACCGGGCACTCTTTCCCTCGCATATCAATTTCTTTATTCATCATTTTTTGCCTCCTATATGCTCATAATAGTATTACTCTTAGTATATCAATTCTTTGGTTTTTCAACAACTCTCTACCGGCAAAACTTTTTATTCTGACGTCGTTTGATCCGGGTTTTCTCAGGGTATATAAACAGCAGATATTGAAGTGATTATCTAAGGAGGTAGGGTAATGAAGGAAGAAAGATTATTGATCTTAAAACTTTTTAAAGAAGGAAAAATTAGCGAAGAAGAAGCGGATAAACTCTTGGAAGGTCTGCAGGAAAAAAAAGAAGCCAGGACCTTTGATTCTGCCAAAAAAAGAATCGGGGAGTCTTTAGGTACCGCAGAAGAAAGTTTCCAGGAGAAAAGAAAAACCTTTAAAAAAGATTTTGAAGAGAATTTTGAGGATCTGGAAGATAAGTTTGAGGACTTCAGCGAAGATTTCAGCAAAAAAATGAACCGTCTCGGCGGACTAATCGCACATACCTCCACAGCGGTGGCCGATAAAATTCTCCACTCTGTGGAGGAAGCTCTGGAGTCCCAGGAATTTCAGCAGTATGATGTTTTCACCAAAAAAGAAACCTTCCATGAAACCCTGGAGATTCCCTTAGGGGACCTGACCAATTACCGGGTCCAGATCTCCTCATTAAACGGAAAAGTAAAAGTGGAATCCTGGGAAAAGGATTATCTGAAACTTAAAGCGAAAATACAGATGAATGCCGAGGACTATAAGGAACAGCGTCTGATTTATGAAGCCCATCTTGACGAGGAACTCTTAGAGTTTTCCCCGAGAATCGAAAAAGGTTTTTACAGTTTTCTTACCCTATATCTACCCAAAACCCTTTATGATTCCCTGATGATAAACAATCGTAACGGTTCGGTCTTTATTGAGGATTATGAAGGAAAGCACCTGGAAGTCGTTACCCAAAACGGCTCCATTCAGCTTTACCGAAGCTCCATTAAAGAACTTGGAAAACTAAAGACCAAAAACAGCAAAATCCTCCTGCACCGGGTTCATGGCGGCGAACTGGTGGCACAGACCAAAAACGGAAAAATTTTAGGCGAGGTCATCGATACAAAAATTCTGGACTGCAAAACCACCTTAGGCAGCATCGGTTTGGATGAACTTTCTTATGATCGATTGGAACGGATCCATCTGCAAACCACCAACGGACATCTAAAGATTTTTGATCCCCTACCGGAAGACTGTGGAATTCGACTTCTTGCCCAAACAAAAAATGGGGAAATCGAAGTGGGCACGGATCTGGACCTCATTGAAAATCAACAGGACCGAAATCATATTCGAATCAACGGTCGAAGCAAAAACCTCGAAGAGCTGGAGCGATCCATCGACATTCAGGCCTATACCACAAACGGAGACATTGTTCTGTTTTAATTTCTGATATGGCATATACCATAGAGCATGTAAAAAACCCTCCGGAAGAAGTTCTTCCGGAGGGTTTTATGATTATTCTATTAAATACTGTGCACCTCACCTCGAATTGCCACCATAGGCGTTACCTTAGCAGTTAGCTCGAATTAGGCTACCTTGCGGCACACGGAAAGACCCACTTACCGCTGCTTCCTTCCGGACCTGACGGGATTCATGAATTTCCGTTGCGCAAGACCCAACGGTCAACA
>JBEPWR010000146.1:0-4626 GCA_041642335.1 Eubacteriales bacterium | reverse complement strand
TTCGTATCGATCTCGAAAGCGGCTGGTCAAATGATCAACGCCTGGTTCATTGGCGCAACAAAACAACCGTGGAAAAGTTCGGTCTGTTCGGGAATACCACCTATCGGTCGCTGGCCGCAGCTGATATTATGGAAGAAAATTGATCCTCTTAGTGCGAAGCCTCTAATCCCGCTTCAGAATCACAATGTACTCATTTCGCATGGTGTTTGCGATTCCGGAGATCTGGCGGGAAAGGGTGCGCAGAGGTGAAAAGCCATACTTGGAAGCAGTTTCAATGACCACCTGATGAAGTCCTCTAACCTGATTTTTGGGAATACTTAGCGCCTTGCTCAATTGATTGTCGTTGGTTCCGATGATTATCGTACATAGGCGATTTCTGCGAAGCACCCGCCCGCATTCCTCCAAAACCCGGTCAATATCTTCAATATATTGATGGTACCGATCGCGGAGGGATTTGCCTCGCAAACCGATCATTCGTCTTTTTAGCGAACGGACATCTGTTCCCAAACAATTCAAGTGGAAAGAATCATTCTTCAAATAATCGATGGCAAAACTGTATGGAGGAGAAAAGAGGATTCCATCCACGCATTCACTCTGAAGCGGTATATCACGGGCGTCTCCTTCCATTACGCAGGTTTCTGATAATTTTAAATTCAACAATTCAATTACAAGCTGAATCTTTTTAACAACAAAGATATAGCGCTCGAGGACTTCCTTAAACCTTTCTATCGGGCTTTTCCGGTTACTCCGCTCGGCATGACCGGCGCTATCCAAATATGCCAGTAGTAAAAAATTATGGACGGCCGGGTTTTCAGAACCTACCATGTCCATAAAACTTTGATCAAGAGAAGAATACTTTTCCTCTGGTTCTCGAGTTTGGCCGTTCGAAAATGATAACGAGCGATATTTAATTCCGCGGTCCGCTACACCAACCCTTGTTGAAAATAATTTGAACAGGTCCGAGACGTTTGACCGGGCTTGATGCAACGGTTTTGTTGGTATGCTGAAAGCATCTATTTTTACTTGGGACATGAAACAGCAAAAGGGGCTTACATCGAAGCCGATAGATCGAATTCCCATCGTCGCCGCTTCAACAAGCACAGTTCCCGATCCCATCATCGGGTCCAATATGATATTTCCGGCTTTTAGCCCCATCACATTGATAATGGCCTTGATCATTTGCGGATGGAATTTTCCCCGGTAGGGGAATAATCCGTGGGTGGCATAACCGGTCCTAAACTGGTTTTTGGAAAAAAAGGATTTTAAGCGTGAGGAGGAGGATTCCGGTAAACGTAAGGGATCTCCGATACACATGCGGTAATGATGTGTCTGAATTCCCTCGATTCTGGAGAAATAGGCACTGTTACGAATGAGTTCATCTTCATCTAAAATTCGGCTTTCGTAAAAAGCCAAAGCCAGTTCATAAACTTCGTTTAAATGGGGAATCAATTGGGTATTTTCGGAAAACAGGCGGTGGAACATCCCCTGAGACAAAACTTCTACCGGTAAGGAAGGAACGGTTGGATTCATAGTCATCGAAGAGCTCTGCCGTCAGTCCCCTTTTTTATCGGGGAGACTTCTTTGGAGATATCGTCATGCTCAATTTCTATTACGGCCAGGACACCTTCTTTAACGGGCAGGTTTTGCCAAATCGGGAAATAAGGCTCGATTTCTGCATAGTTTCCGATACGATCCGTCAGATATTGATACATATTGCGGGAAGGTAAAATCAAAATGCCGCCGATCAGTCTGCCATCCATTAAGCCGACGCCGATTTTGTTCAATGCTCGATGGCTTGAAGAGATATTACCGGTCTCCCATTCAAATGCAAACAATCGACCATCCGACATTTTTTTGACCGCATCCATGGGCCCCGGCCTCAAGCGGGATGCCACTGCAACCCGATGTTCAAGAATCCATCCTTGTTCTTTCAAATAGAGCATACAATTTTTTTTGATGGGAACCACTCCGTTGATCTTTTTTCCTGGGAACAGAGTGAAACGATCGCTGTCAGGGGGCCAGGTCACCGAAAAAATAGCTTTTTTAACTTCATTCAGGAGAGATTCGAAAAGGGGGGAATTCCCGAAATCGCCAGAACGAAGCAAAAAATTAATCTGAAGGATTTTCACGGATATAAACCTCCACATTCGAGACCAATTCAGCTGAAGAGATGTCCAAAGCCTGGGCAAGTTGAAAAATGGTGGTGATGGTAGGCTGTCGTTGACCTCGTTCCAGTAAAGAAATATAGGTGCGATCCAAACCGCTGATCATCGCCAGCTTTTCTTGTGAATAAGAAATTTGGGTTCTGAGTCTCCGGATGGTCAATCCAAATGCCTTCGCAGGTGTCAATGCTTTCTCCTTTGATTGGATTTATCTTTAATAGATTTGGGAATGTATGGTCTACAGACTATAGTCTTCAACTAATGGTTGCTCGACAGCCCCGGATTGTGTTAAAAGCCTCACTCAATCCAAAAGTCGAAGGAGTAGGTATGGAAAACAAGAATCAATTTTTCATCGCTTTGGGTATTAAAGAGGGAAACCGAAGGGATTTAAACAGAATTTCTCAACTGACCGGCATTTCCAGGGAACATTTAAAATACTATAACAATACAGATACGTTGCCCTCGGGATCTGATCTCGAACGGATATGCAGAGCGATGGGATTTTCTTCTGAAGAGTTAAGCCTCAAGATGGGGAAGCTGGATCGCAAATTGGTGGCGGCCATCCAGCGCCATTCCGACCGGATTTATGGTCTGATCAAGCATGACATTATACCTGATCCTGAGAAAGAACCGGTATCTCCCTTCGCATTCGAGACTCAGCTTGGGAAACTGTACCAGGAGGATTGCCTGGTCTTAATACCGACTCTGGCGGATGACAGTGTCGACCTGATTTTCGCAGATCCACCCTTTAATCTGAACAAACTCTATCCATCAAAGATCGATGATAATTTAAAAGAAGAACAATATCTTCGATGGTGTGAAAGGTGGGCTGAGGAGTGCATCCGAATATTGAAACCCGGCGGGAGCATGTTTGTATGGAATTTGCCCAAATGGAACACTCCTATGGCGGCTTTTTTGAACAGCCGACTGACCTTCCGCCATTGGATTGCCGTAGACATCAAATATTCATTGCCCATCCCGGGAAGGCTGTATCCGTCTCATTATTCACTGATCTTCTATTGCAAAGGTGAAAAGCCGAAGACCTTTCATCCCGATCGGCTTCCCATGGAAATTTGTCCGCATTGCATGGGAGACCTGAGGGATTACGGCGGATATAAACACAAGATGAATCCATCCGGTGTGAATATGACGGATGTTTGGTACGACATACCGCCTGTACGGCATGCGAAATATAAAAAACGACAAAATGCCAACGAATTATCCATTCGACTTCTGGATCGGGTTGTCGAAATGGCTTCCGAAGAAGGAGACTTGGTTTTTGATCCATTCGGCGGATCGGGCACGACCTACGTGGTATCGGAGATGAAAAATCGAAGATGGATCGGTACTGAAATCGGACCGGTGGATGATATAATAAATCGCTTGAAGAATATTGAGGATGAAGCTGAGTATTTGGCAAAAATACGTGATGATTATAATAATCTATTTACAGATGAGAGCCTAAAGAAGAGAATGGAATACGGTTTGTGGACTCCGGAGTCGATCAAGAAGAAATATGCAAAAAAACAGCGACAAAAAAGCCTGTTTGAAGAAAAATCGGCTAGCGGATAAGGCGTTATTTTTTCAAATTCAGGGACGTAATCGGGGAGGGCGTCGGCCCGGAACGTGAACGGATGAACGGGAAACCCGGCTCGGTGGGCATCCCGGACCAGGGAAGAAATCTTGAGTTTGCCGGATGAGTGGATTTACAACCAGTAATCGAACATGCTGCCCAGCATTTCGGCGGAGCGCTGAATGAGCGAGCGCTTCTTCCAATGCTCCAGCGTGATTTCAACATTTTGCTTCTGATCGGTTCGGAATAGATCTTCCATTCGGGATCCGAATTCGGATCCGTAGATGATGGCATTGGCCTCATTGGCATGCAGAAAACTGCGGTAATCGAGATTGGAGGAGCCCACGGTCGACCAGATGCCGTCCACCACCGCGCTCTTGGCATGCTGAAGGGCGTCTTTTCGCTCGAAGATTCTGACCCCCGCCTGAAGCAGTTCGCTGTAATGGGCCCGGGAGGAGCTGATGGTGATCCAGGAGTCGGTGGCCCCGGGCAGCAGCAGCCGCACATCCACCCCGCGGCGGGCCGCATTTTTGAGTACATTCAGGAACCGCTGGTCCGGAGAAAAATATCCTTGGGTGATCCAGATTCGGTTTTCGGCCTGATGAAACGCGGCCAGAAAAACCTTGTAGATGTCCACCTCTTCATCCCCGGCGGCGCTGACCATCACGCGAACCGGTTTGCCGCCGGCCGGCGAAAGCGCCGGAAAATAGTTCGGACCCGTGAGGGGTGCCTCCTGATGAAGTTTGGCCCAGAGGGTCACAAACAGCTTCTGAAATTCGGCCACCACCGGTCCGTCCAGGCGGAGGTGGGTGTCGCGCCACCGGTCTTTGAGCTTGGACATCCCCGTGGCTGGGCTGAAGGAGCTGTGGGTGTAGACGGAACTGATGTTTA
>JBEPWR010000145.1:3197-4667 GCA_041642335.1 Eubacteriales bacterium | reverse complement strand
AAATAAAAATGGTAGCCAGCAGAAACAGCGCCGCTTTAACATACTGTCTGTTCAGAAGTTGACCCAGTCCCGGTAGAAAAAAAGTGGTATAGGCAATAATCGGCCGGGTTTTTTCCACTTCCACCGGGGTTTTTCTCCTGATATCGGCGATGTCCGCATTCAAGGTTCTTTCCAATTGCTTCGGTTGCATTTTCAATTCATGGCGTAGGGTTCGGATCAGTTCTTTATTCGCTTTTTTAGGGGATTCCAAGGCTTTGATTGTCAGCGCTTTTTTATATCGGTGTTTTAGTTCCTTTTTTCCGTTTTTCAAGGCTTTGTCGGAAATCAGTTTTTCTTTTCGCTTGTTTTTCAAAGACCGGATACTCTTTTTCAGCTCCGCTTTCTTTTCCTGTTTATATGTTTTAAAACGTGCTTTTGCCTGGGTTTCATCTTCCGATGAGAGCTCTTCACGTTGTTTCTTCGCTGCTATTAATTCCTGTTCTTTCTTTTGGTAGGTTGAAATCATTTCCGGATAGTACTGCTGTTCAAGTTTGGCCTCTTCATAGTAATAGGTAGCTTCATAGCATAAATCCACAAAGTCCTTAAAAAATTCCTCCCGCTTTTCCGCTTTGAAGGCTTTGATTTTATAGACCTTCAATTTCCTGGGCAAATCTTTTTGGAGACTTTGTTCAAAATCCTTTTGATCCTTTTTCAGGCTTTTCCAAAAGTCTTTTTTCTTTTCTTCATAGTTTTGGTATTTTATATGATAAGGATGCGCTTTTTTGTTTTTCTGCAGTTCCCGAATTTTTCCGCGCAGTACTTTCTTTTCTTCATCGGGAGCCTTTTCCAGTTGTTCTTCCAGGATCGCAATGTCTAAGAGATACTGATTCTTTCGTTCATAGGTATTTCCAATCTCGTCTACTAAGTAGCGGTTATACTTTGCCATGGAACTCCCACCTTTACCAATTTTTACGGTTTGCTGCTTCTTTGCTTAGGGATAATGTGGTACCGATTAATACAAAATATAGTATGATTCGAAGGTAGTAAAACAGAGAATCAAAATTCAAGCTGATCGCTGTAAATGCTAATCCTCCCAAAAGCATAATTGTCCAGAGATAAATAAATAAGCGGTTTATCCCTTTCTTTACATAGGAGTAAAAAGTGTGAAGAGCTAAACCTACCGGGATCGCCAAGTTCAGCATGTACAGAAAAATCTGCCCGGAAACATAGGTATCAAAAGCTTCTTCTTCGGGGAGGGTGGAAGGGTTTGATCCCATAATTTCTTCATACCACTCCAAGAATAATGCCCGATCCTTAACTACCATAAGTACTTCCATGGATAATGCCAGGATCATAATACCGATTGCAATTAAAAGGATATAGAGTTTTTTTTGTGTCCGGTCATAATTCAGCGTCATTTTATTCACCTTTTCATAAATACAGGGAAGAAAGGCTGACCCTTCTTCCCTGAACCTTACTTAATTTTATCAT
>JBEPWR010000145.1:0-3187 GCA_041642335.1 Eubacteriales bacterium | reverse complement strand
CATAATTTTTAGTTTTTATTACGGTTTATTTACAAGTTTTTTCTTTTAGAAATTTTGCATCATCGCTTCAAAGGAGGCTTGTATTTCCTGGTAAGCTTCTTCCGCTGTAGCAGGCTCTACGGAGGACCAGGAAAGCATTGCATTTTTCCAGGTATCCCATACCTGACCCCATTCGGTAAATAATGGTCTTGCCGGTGCTGCATTGTAGGATTCAATTACCGCTGAAATTACTTCTTTATTGGTATCGGACAGTTCATCGGATTCGGTGTAAACTGAAGCATCCACGTTCTCCATGATCTTTCCGCTGGCCTCAAAGAATTCCACGGCATAATCCGTATTCATGATTTCAGCAATCATCAGGTGTCCTAACTGCATTTGTTCATCTTCCATTTCAATTCTGGCATTTAGTACCAGTCCCCAACCACCTTGCCAGTGGGCCATGGGATTTCCGTTAATGGTTACCTGGCTTAATGGTAAAATATCCAGGTCCTCACCTTCGCCGGCTTGACTGGAAAGATTGCCTGTAGACCAGGGTCCTTCAATTCGAAGCGCGGTATTTCCACCGGTGGTAAATTCCGAGTCCATATAACCCCAAGCCGCTTCTTCATCCCAAAGGTCCGTTCCGGCTTCGTGGTGGGCTTGCCAATAATCAAATAAGGCTTCAAATACTGCCTGTTTTTCAGGGTCCAGCTCATCAAAGTCCTGAGTTAAATCGGAATACAGCTCATCATTCTCATCATGGGCTAAAAATTCGATTTCTGCACTGTTGGTAACGGCTACACCGAACCATGCATCGAATACAGGAATTAACATCTCTTCATGTCCCAGCTCCGTAAATTCGATGTCCGAACTTAAGTCGATTCCCAACTCTTCCGCATTTGCGGTGTTGGCAAAGTTGATAAGGGTTTCAATATTCATCGGAAAAGCCATATACTCCTCGTTAATGATAAAGTTTCCGCCCAGTCCTGCTTCATAATCCTCGAATCCCCCTACTTTATCCGCTAACTCCAATGCATCTAATGCTGCCAGCGCATCGTTCTGATAAAGGCCGAAAATTCGATCCGCAGGAATTGCAAAAAGATCTGCCACGTCTTCATTCGTCGGGTCGGTTGAGTCTAATACGTCTAAGTGATCAAAGGCCGGAGATTCAATAAACTCGATTGTTGCATCCGGGTTATCTTCTAAAACACGGTCTCTTGCCGATTCATAAAGCGGTAACCAGTCTTCTTCCACTTGTACGGAAATCGTTGCACTGAGGCCTTCGGCTTCGTCAAGATCCGTTCCGCCATTATCTCCGTTGTCATCATCTCCGCCACAAGCCATTAATGCAAAACCTAGAATTAAGATTAACAATAAACTCAAAACTTTTTTCATTGTACATCCTCCCTTATTTTCTTTTTACTACGAGTGCACAGATTGTTCTCGAATGCAATCGATTGCATAATTCGGTAAAAAATATATCTATAAGATTATTATACTCTCTCTTGGTATAAGTTACAACAATAATTTGAAAATTTATATAAGTTTCCCAAGAAGGGGGTATTTCCAGGGCCGAAGGAAATTTTCGACCCTGATTTTGTGTTTCAGTCTTCTATTCCTGATCTTTTTTCAGATCCCAAATTTCTTTTGCATACTGTTCAATCGTTCGGTCGGAGCTGAATTTCCCGGCATTTGCGACATTTGCCCAGGCTTTTTTCAGCCAACCTGTCCGATCCTGATAGGCCTGATCCACTTTTTGCTGCATGTTCCTATAGGCTTCAAAATCCTTGAGAATAAAATAGTGATCCGGATGATGCCAATGGGCTCCGACTAAGAGGGAGTCATGTAAATCCTTAAACATTCCGGTATTTTCATCATCAAAGGTTCCATCGATCAAGGTATCCACCACTCGTTTCAGCCCCGGTACATTTTTATAAGGAATTTTCGGATCATAGTTTTTCTTTAGTTTTACAATATCCTCTACCCTAAGACCAAAAATAAAGTTGTTCTCCTCTCCGGCTTCCTCGACAATTTCAATATTAGCGCCGTCATAGGTTCCGATGGTCGGCGCACCGTTTAACATAAACTTCATGTTTCCGGTTCCGGAAGCTTCTTTTCCGGCGGTGGAAATCTGTTCCGATAAATCCGCTGCGGGGAAAAGTTTTTCCGCATAGGATACCCGGTAATTTTCCACGAATACGACCTTCAGCTTTCCTCTCATATCCGGGTCTTCATTAATCAGTTCCTTGACTTCATTAATAAATTTAATAATCCCTTTTGCCCGGAAGTATCCCGGTGCGGCCTTTGCGCCGAAAATGAAGGTTCTCGGGTAGATCTCTTCCTTCGGATGATCTTTCATTCGGTAATAGAGATCGAGAATATAAAAGGCGAGCAGAAGCTGTCGTTTGTATTCATGCAACCGCTTGATTTGAACATCGAAAATTGAACCCGGATCGATTGTGATATCTTCGTGGGCTTGAATAAAATCCGCCAATTCTCTTTTTTTATCTCTCTTAATCTTTTCAAATCGTTCCAATACCTCTTCATCATTCTGATACTTTGTTAACCCCTTTAGTCTTTCAAGATCCACTACCCATTCTTTGCTTCCCAGTAACTCGGTGATCAGTTCCGATAATTCGGGATTACTCTTTAAGAGCCATCTTCGTTGGGTAATTCCGTTGGTTTTATTATTGAATCGTTCCGGATAAACTTCATACCAGTGTTTTAATTCCACATTTTTCAGTAAATTTGTATGCAGCTCCGCAACACCATTGGTGGAATGGGTTCCGTAAATGGACAGCCAGGCCATTTTAATACTGTGATTGTGGATGATCTCATAGTCAGCGGTATGGGTGATGCCTTTTTCCCGCAGTTCTACCATCAGCTGGTTATTAATCCGATGAATGATCTCATAGATTTCCGGCAGCAGTTGTTTATAAAAATCCACCGGCCACTGCTCTAAGGCTTCCGCCATCAGCGTATGATTCGTATAGGCTAAGGTTTTTGTTGTCACTTCCCAAGCCTCTTCCCAGCTCAAATTCTCCTGAGTAGTCAGCAGTCTCATCAACTCCGGTACGGCCACCGCCGGATGGGTGTCATTTAACTGTATGGCATGGAATTTATGAAACTCATGGAAGTTCGTATTCGTTTCCTTGTATTTATGAATCAGGTCCTGCAAGGATGCGGAGACAAAAAAGTACTGCTGTTT
>JBEPWR010000144.1:0-4679 GCA_041642335.1 Eubacteriales bacterium | reverse complement strand
TCAAATAAGTCTTCATCAATTTTTGTATAGGACTTAACCAGATCGTCCACCCGGTCGGTAATGCCTTTTTTGGTTTTGGTCAGGCCCTCCTTTAAACGTCCGAAAAGACCGCCAAGGGTTCCCGCTTCTTCCTGCTCGGTTTCCTGCTGCTGGTTTTCTTCTTGATCCTTTTGAAGAGTTTCCTCCACAATTTCCTGGGATTCCTCTTGAATTTCCTCCTGCGCATCCTCCAGAGTATTTTCCTCTTTTTTTTCTTTTTCTTCACTGTTTCGTTTAAATAAGTTTTTCAGCATCCTTTTTCCTCCTATATGGCTTTTTCCTCGTCAAGATAATCCTTCATTTTTACCGATACCAACTTTGAAATTCCTTCTTTTTCCATGGTAACACCATAAAGGGTGTCCGCAGCTTCCATGGTCCCTTTGCGGTGGGTTACCACAATAAACTGCGTGTCTATTGCCAGTTCCTGCAGGAATCCGGCAAAGCGGTATACATTACTTTCATCCAATGCGGCTTCGATTTCATCCAATACGCAAAAAGGACTCGGTTTAATCTTCAGTATGGCAAAGAGCAGGGCAATGGCCGTAAGGGCCCGTTCTCCTCCGGAGAGCAGCGACAGACTCTGCAGTTTTTTGCCCGGGGGTCTGGCTAAAATATTGATGCCTGTTTCCAGGGGATCATTCTCATCCTCCAGTACCAGATCCGCCTTTCCGCCTCCGAACAACCGGACAAAGGTTTGGTTAAACTCTTTTTTTATAACCGCCAACTGATCCAGGAACTGGATTTTCATCGTACTTTCCATTTCCCGGATGATCCTGTTTAAACTCTTTTTCGCCTCCAGCAGATCCTTTTGCTGCTGGTCCAAAAACTCGAAGCGTTCTTTGGCCTCCCGATATTCTTCAATGGCTTCAATATTGATATTGCCCAAATTTTTGATTTCTTTTTTCAATCCCTGGATTTCTCCGGGGCTCAGTTTCCCATTCTTTGACTGAATCCACTGGAGCCCTTGTTCATAGCTCATCTCATATTTTTCCCATAGGCTCTGGTGAAGATTTTCCAGCTGCACCTCCAGCTTGGTCCCCTGCATCTCCAGTTTGTATAGGGCTTCTTCCCGGTCCTTTATCACGTCCCGCTGGGACTGATGTTTCTTTTCAATTTCCTTTTTCGACCGGAGGGTTTTCTGCTCTTTTTCCTTATATTCCTCTCCCTGCTTTTTCAACCTTTCTAAGTACTCGGCCCCCTGTTTGATCGCGGCTTCCTGTTTTTCGATTTCCTGTCGCATATGTTCTTTTTCCTCAAGTCCGTTCTCAATTTCCTTCTGGTCTTCCCTGACGGCCTTCTCCTGGCGCCGAAGCTCCTGCTCCTGGTCCTGCAGTTTATTCTCCAAGGCCTTTATCTGTTCTTCCGTTGAAGCTTTACGAACCTGCATTTCCTGTATCCGTTCTTTCAGACCCTCAATTTTGTTGATCTGCTGAACCAAGTCCTTTTCTTCCACTTGAATATGGGCCCGGTTCCTGGACAATCGGTTTTGTAAATTTTTGATTTTTTCCTCGAGACCCCGATGTTCTTCCTTGTATTCGGCTTCGGTTTTTTCAAGCTGGGAAAATTCCGTTTTCCGATCGGCAATTTCTTTGGTAAAGTCCTGTAATTGCTGCTTTTGCTGATGGAGTTGTTCCTTTACCCTAGCCTCTTCGATGGCAAAGCCCTGGATTTTTTGGTCGCTCTCCGTTTTTTTTCTGTCAAAATCCTTCTTTTGTCCTTCCAATTCCGACGCCCTCTGCTGCAGATCAGCCAAGTTCTTTTCTTCCTTTTCCGCCTCCACCAGTAAACTTTTCAGCTCCCGCTTCCGACTGAGGAGCCCGTGGTTCTTTTGGTGCTGACTCCCTCCGGTCATGGATCCTCCGGGATTTAGTACATCCCCCTCCCGGGTTACGATCTTAATACGGTGCTTTAACTGTCTTGCCATTCGAACTCCGGAGTCCAGATCCGGTAACACCACGACCTTTCCCAGCAGACTGGAGAAAATGGCCTCCAACTCCCTGGGGTAGTTGATAATATCCAATGCCACAGAGGCTTTCGGTTCCTGATCGATCGTACTCTGTTCCCACTTCTGTAAGCTTTTCCCCGAAATCGTGGTTTTCGGCAGCACCGTAATTCGTCCAAGCTTGTGAGTTTTACAGTAGTGAATCAGGGCTTTTCCCTTTTCTTCATCTTCCACAATCAAATTTTGCATGGCATATCCCAGGGCTGTTTCAATGGCTAATTCATAACCCTTGGGAACTTTTATCAGATCCGCTACCGCTCCGTAAAGCCCTTCTCCAAAGGCGGTATCCTTTTTAGCCTTTTTCAGCACCTCTTTTACACTGCGGTGAAAGCCTTCCTTGGCGGCTTCCAGATTTTTCAGAAGCTGGATTTTTGAATTTCTGTGTTGATGATGCCGGTTCTTCTCTTCAATTTTTCCTGCATGAACCTTCAAATCCCTCTCTACTTCTTCTTTTCTTCGCATCAAGCTTTCGCCTGTCTCTTCCTGCACTTTTCGGTTCTTTAGAAGATCTTCCAGGGTTCTTTGTAATTCTTCGAAGTCCTGCTCTTTTTCCTTTTGCCTTTGTAAATGATCCTCTAGGGCTTCTTTGATCTGATTTTTTCGTTGATCAATGGAATTTTTGAGACTCTCCAGATTCGCATAATCCACTTTCCAGTCGGAAAGCAGATTCATATCCTCGATGATCTCGCTTTTGATTTTTTCAACATCCTCTTTCCGGTGCCGGTTGATTTGATGATTTTCATCATAGACGCTCTTCTCCGACTGCAGATCCTTTTCCAAAGTGGTCAGATAGGCTTTCAGTTCCTCTAGGTCTTTCCGGGCTTTGGTATATTCCCGATGAACCTCTTCTTTTCGCCTCTCCCCTTGCCGGATCCGATTCTCAAGCTCCTCTTTTCGGGACTCCAGATGCTCTATTTCTCCCTCGTTGATCCGCTTTAGGCCTTCGATTTCCTGGATTTCATCCTTTTTCTCATAGTAGTGGGTCTCTTTTTGCTGATAATTCTTCTGATGGGCCTCGATACCTTCTTCCATAGCTGTAATCTCGGCTTCCACTTTATTGCTCTCCACTTTTAAGCCGTGGATTTCTTCCCGGATTTCCTGCTTTTCCTGCTCCAGACGCTGCATCTTTCCGTCATTTTCCGATAAGTGTTCCAGGATTTGTTTTACTTCCCCCTCTTTCAGGGTCTCATAGAGTTTTAAGTATTTCTCCGCTTTCTCCTTTTGTTCCTTCAGGGGTCCCATTCGGCCCCCCAGCTCCCTTAATATGTCCGATAGCCGCTGCAGGTTCTCGTCGGTTCCTTTAAGCTTCTTTTGGGCCTCTTCCTTACGGCTTTTGTATTTCACAATCCCTACCGCTTCCTCAATGACTTTTCTTCGGTCTTCGGCTTTATGGCTGAGAATTTCATCGATCTTTCCCTGTCCCACAATGGAATAACCGTCTTTTCCGATTCCGGTATCCATAAAAAGTTCCCGAATATCCTTCAGCCGGCAGGGACTTTGGTTGATCAAATATTCATTTTCCCCGGAACGGTAGGCTCTTCGGGTGATTTTTACCTCACTGTAGTCAATGGGGATTCCTCCATCCTCATTATCGAGGATCAGGGAAACCTCCGCCATTCCCAGGGGCTTTTGTTTTTCCGTACCGGAAAAAATCACATCTTCCATTTTTGCCCCCCGAAGGGTTTTCGGACTCTGTTCTCCAAGAACCCATTTGATTCCGTCGGAAATATTGCTTTTCCCGCTGCCGTTAGGGCCTACCACACCGGTAACTCCGGTTTCCAAATTCATCGTTATTTTACTTGCGAAGGATTTAAATCCCTTGAGTTCCAACCTTTTCAGATGCACGGCATCCACCCCCTTTTATCGCTGCTCAATTTTTCGGATGCTGTTGCGGGCAGCTTCCTGTTCCGCTTCTTTTTTGGTTTTTCCGCTTCCTTTTTCAAAAGACCGATCCCCCACTTTTATCTGCACTTCAAAACGCTTATCATGATCCGGACCCCACTCCCTGATGGTCCGGTATTCGATTTCGCCGTAACCGAGCTTTTGAATTTTCTCCTGAAAAGTGGTTTTATAGTCTTTTTTAGAAACCTCTTTTTGTTCAAAGGTGTCCGCATCGAAAAAGCGGCCTACAATAAATTCCTGTGCCGTCTCCATGCCTCCGTCCAAGTAGAAGGCTCCGATAAGAGCCTCCAGCGCATCCGCCAGAATTGAGGTTCTCTTCCTTCCCCCATTGGCTTCCTCGCCTTTTCCCAGCAGTAAATACTTTCCGAGATCCAGCGTATCGGCTATTCGGCTTAGGGACTCTTCGCATACCAGGTTCGACCGGTATTTGCTGAGCTCTCCTTCGCTTAAGTTCTGAAACTCCTTAAAGAGATAATTACTGACCGCAAGGCCCAGAACGGAGTCTCCGAGAAATTCCAGCCGTTCATTATCCTCGACCCTACGCCGCTTGTACTCATTGGCATAGGAGCGATGAACCAGGGCCTTATTCAAAAGGGTTTCATCCTTAAAGCGATAGTCGGTTTCCTGCTGCAGTTTTTGAAGTTGCTTTTTTCGATTGGCTTCTATTTTTTGTGGTGACATGGTCTTAGCTCCTCAATTAAGTTTTATTTCCGCTATTGAACCTTAACCCTTAGTA
>JBEPWR010000143.1:0-4695 GCA_041642335.1 Eubacteriales bacterium | reverse complement strand
TGAATATCTCCCCGATACTCCTCCTCCGCAATATTCCATAGATCTCCCTGATCATAAAAGACACTGGGTTCCGTCATATGGTAGGTTCGATATACTTCTGTTTGCAGATCAAAAAGATAATGGGGGTAGCGTATATGATTTTGAAGGCCCGCTTCCAGCTCCTCCATGTCCTGAAATAATACGGGATAAATACCTTCATAGGTCTTGATGATGGGATCCTCGGAGTCCGTAATATAATAATCCACTTCACCGCTATAGGCATCCACCACCACTTTTACGGAATTTCGGATGTAATTTTGATCATTTTCCAAATAGGGCCGGGTGTAGGGAAAATTGCTGCTGGTGGTGTATCCATCAATAATCCAGAAGAGTTTTCCCTGATTAATCACCATATAGGGATCCGTGTCATAATCAATAAAGGGTGCAATTTTTTCTACCCGCTCCATAATATTTCGGTCGTAGATGATTTTGCTTCCCTCCCGTATTTCATCATTCAGAAGGATTTTCATACTGCGAAATCTCATGGCATAGAGAAAACGATTGGGAAGGGTTAATTCAATTCCCCTGTCTCCGCCGTAGATCCCTTCAAAGTTGTCCAGATCCTCTTCATCCAAATCCGTGCTGTCGATATCAAATTCTTCTTCCGTATTGACAATAATATAATGATTGGTCAGCTCCCCGAAGTATATTTCCGGCTGATCAATAACCAGATTCGTATCGGTCGTCGGAGGAATATTTCCAACCACGGTATCCGGCTGTCCTTCCGAAGTCACCCGATTGACGGGAGAGACCACGGCGCCATTTCCATGGGTATAGCGTAAATGCCGGTTAATCCAGGAACTTCGGGCATTTTCCCCGAGTCTCGCCAAGTCCAGCTCCCGGGGTCCTAAAAATACCTGCTTGTATTCATCGTCGATCTCATACCGGTCAATATCCACATCTACAAAGCGGTAATACAGACGGATTGCCTGAATCTGATTATAGGTCTCCAGGGTCGGTCGGTGATCATGGATCCGAATGTTATCGATTGTTCCGGGATTGTTCTGAATGTCTCCTAAGGTCAGATTATTGCTTGCGGAAAACTCCTGCTCCTTAATATTATCAATCCCGTAGGCTTCCTGGGTAAAGGCGATATGATGTTCAATGTAGGGTAACTCCCGGTTCAGCTCATTCGGCGTTACACTGAACTGTTGTACTGCAGAACCGATGAGTCCTCCAACAATTCCGATCACGATAACCAACACCGGACCGAGAACTGCGGCTTTGATATTTTTCTTACGATAACCATAAAAAACCAGCCCCGCTGCCAACAGGGAAGCCACCATCTGTACCCGAAGCACCGGAAGCCGTACCTGAATATCCGTATATCCTGCCCCATGAATCAGGCCTTCAGAAGACTTTAATATATCAAAGCCCATAAAGTAAAACTGCAGGGCCAGGAGACCCAGAATTAAGATTCCCACCACCATCAGCTGTTTTAAGGTCAGCTTCAGAAATTTCGTCATAAAGCTGCTTCGAAAATGCAAATCCTCCTTGGCAGCGTAAAGGGTGGGTTTTCTAAGAATAAACATTAATCCGTAAAAGATTACCGTCAGCATAATCAGGGCCAGGATAATTCCAAAAAGACTGCTGATAATTTGATTATACAGGGGCAATTCAAACAGATAAAACCCTAAATCATTTTCAAAGATGGGATCCGTCGAACCATAGGGTACCCGGTTGAAAAACACCAGGATTTCAAACCATAAATTACTGGCGGTATTCAGGGCCACAATAAAGGCAAAGAAAATTACCGGTCCCCCTAAAATCTGATTCACCCGCCGTTCCGAGAAACCGTTATCATAAATCACGAAATTCTTATAGTAATTCTTCTTCAAAAACAATACATAGACCGTATATATGCCGACAAAGAGCAAAAATACCGGCAGGAATATCTGGGCCTTTGCTATGAACTCCCTCAGAAAAACCTCTTCATAACCGAGATCCCCAAACCACTGGTAGGACGTAATCCAATCCAGAATTTCCGATAGAAACAATCCCAAAAGCACCATGATTCCGAGAATCCATAGCACCAGGCTCTTTCCGTATTTTTTCATCGTACTGTTCCCTCCTTATAAAAAAAGATCCTAAGATGTATTATACACCTTAGGATTTAGAAAAGATAGGTTTGATCTGTTTTCCTCCGTTTTTTCTACCGGGTTTCCGAAAGACGCAAATCCCCTTTTTCAATATAATTCCGGTTTCGCATCACTTTTGCAATAAGCAGCGTTAGCACTGCGGGCAGAACAAAATGGATGGTGGTCATTTTTAAAATTACCGCTTCGACGGCATCCCCGTTTTCCACAACCATTTTTGCATAAGTCCCGAACTGACCCACCAGGCCACTGGTTCCCATGCCGGCACCAATACTGTTGCTCTCCATGGCAAAGACCACGGTGGCGACGGGTCCCAAAATTCCGCTGACGATAATGGGAGGAAGCCAGATGATCGGTTTTTTTACGATATTGGGGATCTGCAGCATGCTCGTTCCGATGCCCTGGGCAATCAGTCCGCCGATTCCGTTATCCGAATAGCTCATTACGGAAAAACCGACCATCTGGGTGGCACACCCCACCAAAGCGGCGCCTGCAGCCAAACCTTCCAGTCCTAAGGATATGGCCAGGGCTGCGCTGCTGATGGGCAGCGTAAGCAGCATACCCATTGTGATGCTTACCACAATGCCCATGGGTATGGGATGAAGCTCCGTTGTTGTATTGATGAACTCTCCGATATAATACATCATCGAGCTTACCACCGGTCCTACAAAAACCCCTGCAAGACCTCCGGTAAGAATTACTAATGCGGGAACCAGGACAATATCCACCTTGGTTCTACCGGCAATGAATTTCGCCACTTCCACGCCGATAAGGGCCGCAATAAAGGCCCCAACCGGCTCACCGATGGCCATTGTGGCGACGCCTTCCTCCAGGTTCACGGTTCCGGCACCAATGGCTCCGGTAATGATTGATGCAAAAATCCCTAAGGCCGGTGCACCGAGGGTATAGGCTACTCCGGCACCGATACTTGGTCCCATTAATCGCTGGGCAATGGTACCGAAATTCCTAAGCAATGAAAGATCCAAAAGCTCGCCAAGTTGATTCAAAATCAGTCCGATAATTAAGGATGCGAACAATCCTAATGCCATACCGTTTAATGCTTTGGTAATATAATTTCTTACGGTTACCGTCTCTCCAGATATTTTCAACACGCTTCCTCCTTGTTTCCGCTGTAGTTTTTGTTTTTTGATTATTTGGTTGTTACATCTGTCTTGTCACTTCACCGTAAGAATATATCACAATTTTAGGCTTCAATCAAGTAATTATTTTTTCTTAATACCCTTAAGAGTTTTTCGTAAACCGCTTCACTGGGAACCTCAATAGTATGCATATGAACTCCGTCAGTAAGCTCGGCTAAGGGTTTGGCCTCCTCCTTCTTTAACTGTTCAAGAAAGTTTTCGATATCCAGTCGGCTTTGAATATTGAGATTTCCCCGGATTTCTCCATAGACGGGATGTTCCACAATCACATCAATAATTTTCACGCCCAGATCCACCATCAGCGTCAGTTCTTCTTTTAGATCCTGATCCTGTTTATGACGGGTTACAATCGTTTTTTGAAGGCTTTTGTTTTGTTTTTCCGGCATAAGATAGCCTTGCGGTGTAGCAATAATTTCCTTGCCCTGGGCTCGCAGAAGCGCAATATCCTGCACAATCACCTGCCGGGACACTCCATATTTTTTAGCTAGTTCGCTGCCTTTGATCGGATCCTTTGCCGCTTCAATATCGTTTTTTATTTCCCTTCTTCTTTCTTTTCCCTCCATAATGTCCTCCTTTTTTAGTAAAAAAAAACAGAGACTGCGCTCTGTTTTCCTACTTTTGTCTATGCTAGACCGTAGTCCTTTTATACTCTTTTTGAAACTTTTCAATGATTTTTTTCTCCATACGGGATACCGTCATCTGACTGACCTGGAGCTCCTCTGCCACATGCATTTGCGTGCGGTTATTGAAAAAACGGTCCCGGAGCACTTTCTTTTCCACTTCATTTAATTTGCTGATTACCTGGTCCAGAAAATCTTTGTTTTCGATATTATCAAAATTCTTATCCACTTCACCGATTAAATCCATAAACTTCATTTCCTTATCTTCTCCGTCATTGTCATAGGTCAGATCCAGGGATTTCGGCGTATATACCTGGGAGCCTTCCATGGCTTCCATAATCTGTTCCTCGGAGCAATTGAGGTACTCGGCTATATCCTTAATGGTGGGGGTTCTTTGGAGCTTTTGATGCAGCTCGTTTTTGCAGGTATTGATTTTTTTGCTGAGCTCCTGAATTCTTCTTGGAACGCGAATGGACCAGCCCTTATCCCGAAAATGTTTTTTGATCTCTCCGATAATGGTCGGGGTCGCAAAACTGGAGAATTCAAAACCCTTTGAGGGATCAAACCGCTCAATGGCATAAATCAGACCCAGCGAGGCCACCTGATAGATATCCTCATATTCAATTCCCTTATTTACATATTTTTTTGATAAGATCTCCACAATATAAAGATAACGGCGGACCAATTCATTTCGAATTTCTATATCCTTCGTTTCCTTATACTTGATAAAAAGCTCTTTGCTGGGAGTATTTTCAAATTCATCTACAGAATCCTTATGGT
>JBEPWR010000142.1:0-4709 GCA_041642335.1 Eubacteriales bacterium | reverse complement strand
CCACAGGATACACAGGTGGATTCGGACAACCCTTTCTCAAAAGGGGTCGCGATATGGGTCTCAAACCCTCTTTCCGCAAAGCCGATGGCATGGGTTTCCTGCAGTTGGTCACAGACCATTACACATTTACCGCATTTAATGCATTTATTCTGATCGCTATAATAAAAGTCATTGGTGCGATCGATTTCATAATAGGTCCTTTCCCCGTCATAGGAAGTTCTTTCCACTCCGTATTGGTAGCAAAGGTCCTGCAGGGTACATTCCCCTGCTTTTTCACAGGTTAAACACTCTAATGGATGATCTGCTAACATCAGATCTAAAATCTCTTTACGGGCGGTTACCACTTCTTCACTCTCTGTTTGCACTTCCATCCCTTCATATACCGGTGTGACACAGGCGGTAGGCAGGTTTCTGCCTCCATCCACCTCTACCACACAAATTCTACAGGAACCATGGGGTTTTAATCTTGGATCATGGCAAAAAGTAGGGATTTTAATGCCGATTTCTGCTGCTGCTTCTAAGACGGTGGCATCCTCTTCCACTTCCACTTTTTGACCGTTAATTGATAGGGTCACCATATACTTTCGCCTCCTTCATAAAGTCCTAAACTCATTTCTGTTATTCAACCGATCTATTGTTTATCACAGGCACTCAAAATTTTCCTGTAATTTTTTAGCCTTTCTTTATGGCATCAAAGGGACACGCTTCCAGACAGGCATTACATTTAATACATTTTTCCGTATCGATATGATACACGGTTTTTCCTTTGGTACCGCTGATGCAGTTTACCGGACATTTTGCCGCACAAATTCCGCATTTCTTGCATTTGTCTTCAATGACCATATAGTTTAGTAGGGCTTTGCATACGCCGGCCGGACATCGTTTTTCATGAACATGGGCTTCGTATTCATCCATAAAATAATGGAGGGTTGAGAGCACAGGGTTCGGCGCTGTTTGCCCCAGTCCGCACAGGGATGCATTTTTTATGGTTTTGGCTAAAGTTTGTAACTTTACCAGATCTTCAGGGGTTCCTTTTCCTTCTGCAATTTTATCCAGCATCTCCAGCATTCGCTTTGTGCCGTCCCGGCAGGGTGTACATTTTCCGCAGGATTCTTCTACCGTAAAGTCCAGGAAGAATCGTGCAATGTCCACCATACAGTTATCTTCATCCATAACGATCATACCACCGGATCCCATCATGGATCCAAGCTTGATTAAATTATCATAATCAATGGGTGTATCGATATGCTCCGCAGGAATGCATCCTCCCGATGGTCCACCGGTCTGTACTGCTTTAAAGGCTTTTCCGTTGGGAATTCCACCTCCCACATCATAAATCGCTTCCCGAAGGGTCGTTCCCATTGGGATCTCCAGCAGTCCCGTATTATTGATTTTTCCTCCCAGTGCAAAAACCTTGGTTCCCTTGGATTTCTCCGTTCCGATACCAGAGAACCAGTCGGCTCCCCGAAGAATAATCTGAGGAATATTTGCATAGGTCTCCACATTATTGAGCAGGGTGGGTTTGTCGAAAATCCCCTTTACCGCAGGAAAGGGGGGTCTGGGTCTGGGCATTCCCCGTTTTCCTTCAATGGATTTTATTAATGCGGTTTCTTCCCCGCATACAAAGGCACCGGCTCCAAGACGGATTTCCATATCAAAGTTGAAGTCCGTTCCGAAAATATTTTTCCCTAAAAGCCCTTTCTCTCTGGCCTGATCAATTGCAATTTGCAGGCGATTTACAGCGATCGGATACTCTGCACGGATATACACATATCCTTTATCGGCTCCTACGGCATAACCGGCAATGGCCATGGATTCAATTACTACATGAGGGTCTCCTTCAAGTACGGAACGGTCCATAAAAGCTCCCGGGTCCCCTTCATCGGCATTACAGGCAATGTACTTCTGATCTCCATCGGCCATCGCGGTGAAATCCCATTTTAATCCCGTGGGAAATCCTCCACCACCCCGTCCCCGAAGACCGGATTCCTTGACAATTTGGATAACCTCATGAGGCTCCATTTCTGTAAGCACTCGCCCTAAAGCTTCATACCCGTCATAGGCAATGTATTCTTCAATCACTTCAGGATTAATTACACCACAGTTTCGTAGGGCTACCCGGTCCTGTTTTTTGTAAAATCCGATGTCATTAATGGATTGTACTTCCCCATCTTTATAGGAGTCTTCATACAGTAGATCCGTCACAATTCTTCCTTTGACTAAATGCTCTGTAACAATGGTTTCCACATCTTCTACCTTAAGGTGACTGTAAAATGCACCTTCAGGATAGACAATTACGATGGGACCGGCTTCACAGAGCCCAAAACATCCGGTCTTTACGACCTTCGCTTCATTTTTCAAATCATTCTTTTCAATAAGTTCCTCAAATCGTTTTTCTATCTTCAAGGAATCGGAAGACGTACATCCCGTCCCTCCACATACTAGTATATGGGATCGATATAATTCCATTTTCATACCTCCTTGCGTTTAGTGTGGTCCTTTACTTCTCCTGTTTTTCCATAGTATATTCCTCTATGATATTTCCCTTGATGATATGTTCTTTGATAACTTTTTTAGCTTTTTCTGCATCCATGTGTACATAGGTAACTTTTTCTTCACCCTTTCGGCATACCTCAAACATGGGGGCTAAGTCACAGGATTCAGTGCTTCCGGTTTGCATTACCGATACATCCTGAAGATTTTGTTTCTTTACTTCCTCCACTAAGGCCATCAATACCGATCTTGCTCCTGCAGCAATCCCACAAGTTCCCATGGCTACAAGGATTCGGGTGTTATTACCACTTTTTCGCAAGTCTACTCGGTGTAATGATTCTTCTCGAAGTTTTCTTAGTTCTTCTAAACTTTTCATGAGTGAACCTCCTTAAATTCAAAAGTTTATTTTTTTACAGGTTCTTCTATTCTTGATACTGCTTCATGATTCCCGGAATATCCTTCACATCCAGTTTTCCATAAACATCTTCATTAACGGTTATCACCGGCGCAAGACCACAGGCTCCGATACATCTTGTAGCCTCAAGGGTGAATTTCCCGTCCGGAGAGGTTTCCCCGGTCTTGGTATCAATGATTTCACTGATCTTATCGAGGATTGGCTGCGAATTTTTCACATAACATGCAGTTCCCATACATACACCGATCACATACTCCCCTTTTGGTACCAGGGAGAACTGAGAATAGAAAGTCACCACTCCGTAAATATCACTCATCGGTACTTTTAATTTTTCCGATACATGCTTTTGTACCTCGTAGGGTACGCAGCCGAAAATTTTCTGAGCCTGGGTTAATACCGGCATAAGCGGCCCTTTGCTTCCCTGTACTTTTTCAATCGTCTCATTAAGTCTTTGAAAATTCTCTTTCGTCAATACTTTACTTACTAATTCTTTCATAATGTCCCTCCTTATGAATATATAATATTACTAAATAAAAAATATTTCCTAAATCGAAATCTTCAGAATATTTTAGGCAGCCTTCATTCCTTTTCCATTCTAACTTTTAGAAAACCATTGGAATACAACCATTTTTTTCTCAATATTTCGTTTTTGAAAAAACTTTGAAAAAAAGAGAAAAATTCCTGCAGTTGAAGAACTTCTCTCTCTTTGTCTTGTTTTATTTTAACTCAGTACACTTTATAATTCAATACCGGATTTCATCAGAAAAGGCTTAAGCGCCCGGTCCAATATTTTGTTGGTATGGGCAATAAATACGCCGTAGTTAACAATAGGTACTTTTTGAGCCCTTGCCCTTTGAATCCGATGCATCATTTCTCTTCGATTATGCATACAGGCTCCGCAGTGAACAATCAGTTTGTAACCCCCTAGATCCTCCTCAAATTTTGTACCTGAAACCCAAGTATAATTCAGCTTGCCGCCGACTTCCGCTTCCAGCCACCGGGGAATTTTCACCTTCCCGATATCATCTTTCTGTTGATGATGGGTGCAACCCTCGGCAATCAGAACCTTATCTCCAGGAACTAAGGCTTTAACGGCGCGGGCTCCTTTGGCCAGTTCTTCCAGATCCCCTTTATACCGGGCGTATAGGATCGAAAATGAGGTCAGGAGGATTTCTTCCGGTACCATTTTTGATACCTCATGAAACTTCTGGGCATCAGTGACAACCAAACTCGGAGGAGTGGATAGGTTTCTCAGGGCCTCTTTCAGCTCCGTCTCCTTACAGACCACCATAAAACCGTCATGGTCTAAAATATCCCTGATAACCTGAACCTGGGGTAATATCATCCTTCCCTTGGGAGCTGAGGAATCGATCGGTGTAACAAGCACCACCGTGTCTCCTCTTTGGATCAGATCCCCGATTAACGGAGGATTTACATCCTCCGGTGCGACCTTCGATAACTTTTCTTTTAATTCCTCTATTCCAGCCCTGGTTTTTGCACTGATAAAAACGGTTTCACCTTTGGTACTGCCCAGGCTTTCTAGAAGCTTTTGCTGCATTTTCTCTAAGGAATTCTGCTTTTCTTTTATTTCGTCAATCTTATTTACTACAAGCAAATACGGGATTCCTTTTTCTTTAATGCCCGCAATCAGGTCCCGTTCATATTCTCCAATTTCTGTTCCCGGCTGAGTTACAATAAGCGCCACATCGGTTTTATTGAGCACTTCCCTGGTTTTTTGGATCCTCAAATTCCCAAGGGCTCCCACGTCATCAATGCCTGCGGTATCGATAATCACAACGGG
>JBEPWR010000141.1:0-4751 GCA_041642335.1 Eubacteriales bacterium | reverse complement strand
TTTCCCGCGGTAAGGGTTATGTAAAACTTCGAACCTGGGAAGGAAATGTGGTGGATTATCCGAACCATGAAACACGACCGATTGAAAGTTACTTTGAGTAATGACTAGAAAACAGACCCTAAAACGGGTCTTTTTCTTTGATTTCGTTTAGGGGAACATCCGATTGGGTATAGGGTGAAAAAAGTCGATGGGAGGATAAGGGCTTGGAAAAAAGGGAAGTATATATCTGGTTAAGCAGTATTCAAGGGGTAAGTTACGGAACCATTCAAAAGCTTAAGGAGTATTTTGGAGACATCGGAAGGGTATGGGAGGCGGAAGGAAAAGAAATTTATCAGGCCCTGGGCAAAAGAAGCAAGTCCGCCGTGAAAATTGTAAATCTTCGGACAAAAGAATACTGGCAGAAGGTCAACGAGAAACTTCGGGCACAGGAAATAAAAGCGGTTACCATTGAGGATGCCGATTATCCGGAAAAACTCCGGAAAATTTATGATCCCCCCTTCGTACTGTTTTACCGCGGCGCGCTTCCCGGAAACCGACCGACCATTGGAATGGTCGGCGCCCGGAGTGCAACCCCTTACGGAAAATGGGCGGCGAAAAAATTTGCAAAGGAGCTTACGGACCACGGAGTCGGGATCATCAGCGGCTTGGCCCTGGGAATTGATACGGAAAGTCATAAAGGTGCCGTGGAAAATCAGGGATATACGCTGGCAGTACTTGGCTCCGGCCTTGATGTGCCCTATCCTCCGTCGAATTTTCAACTGATGGAAAAAATAGGGGAGAAGGGCTGTGTCCTCAGCGAATTCTTTCTCGGCGAAGAACCCCTGAAGTATCACTTCCCTCAACGAAACCGAATCATCAGCGGACTGTCCGACGGAATCCTCGTAATCGAAGCCGGAGCAAAAAGCGGTTCCCTGATCACGGTGGAATACGGACTTGAGCAGGGTCGGGAAATTTTCGCCCTGCCGGGGAATATCAACTGTGAAAAAAGCAAAGGCACCAACCGACTGATCCGGGACGGAGCAAAAATGCTGATGGATGTAGACGATATTCTATCGGAGCTGCCGAATGGAGACCGTCTTCGAAGCAAAGCCGTCGAAGGAAATGTGGCCCGGGATCTGAGTGATTCGGAGACGCTGGTTTATCGGTGTCTCGAGGAAAAGCCCATGGATCTGGACACGCTGTATTACCGAACCCGAATTGATATTCAATCCCTCAATATTCTCTTGACTTCATTAGAATTAAAGGGTTTTGTTACCCGGCTTCCGGGAAAAACATTTACAGTGAATTGATATATTGGTATAATGTTAAAATTGAGACAGACAGTGGAGGTGTTTGAATTGGCAAAATCCCTAGTGATAGTGGAGTCACCCGCCAAGGCAAAAACAATTAAAAAATTTTTAGGTAGAAATTACACCATCGAAGCTTCGGTAGGACATGTAATTGATCTGCCGAAAAGCAAGCTCGGTGTAAACATAGAGGAAGATTTTGAACCGGAATATATTACCATCCGGGGAAAAGGTCCTGTATTGAAAGAACTGAGAAAACAGGCAAAGAAAGCATCCAAAGTCTTTCTTGCCACTGACCCCGATAGAGAAGGAGAAGCCATCTCCTGGCACTTGGCAAGAGCTCTGTCAAGAGAGCAGAGCAATATTAAACGGATTGAATTTCATGAGATCACCAAAAATGCCGTAAAAAAAGCGATCAAGGAACCCCGGGAAATCGATGAGGACCTGGTAAATGCACAGCAGGCCCGCCGGGTTCTGGACCGCTTAGTGGGGTATAAAATCAGTCCTCTTTTATGGCAAAAGATTCGTAAGGGTCTTAGTGCAGGACGGGTACAGTCGGTGGCCTCGAAGATGATCAAAGAAAGAGAAGAAGAGATTAAGGCCTTTAAGCCCGAAGAATACTGGTCCATTGACGGAGAATTTGAGAATGATCAGAAGGAAAAGTTTCCCGCGAAGTTTTTCAAGGATGCAAAGGGCAATAAGGAATTAAAGGATGAGCAGTCGGTGAACAGCGTCGTTGAAGCCGTGGAGAAGGAACCCTTTCTGGTAAAAAGCGTGAAAAAAGGGCAAAAACGACGAAGCCCCCAAAAGCCTTTTACCACCAGTTCCCTTCAGCAGGAAGCTTCTAATAAAATGAGCTTCTCCACCAAAAAGACCATGTCCCTGGCCCAACAGTTATATGAAGGAATCGATGTAAAGGGACACGGTACCGTCGGACTGGTTACCTACATTCGTACCGACTCCACAAGAATTTCCGAAGAGGCAAAAGCAAACATGCAAAACTTCATTCAGGAGGAGTATGGAGAGAAGTATCTGGAAAAAGGAAAGGTTAAGGATAAACCCTTAAAAAAAGGTGCCCAGGATGCCCATGAGGCCATTCGTCCCACGGATGTGACCCTGACTCCCGGTAAGATCAAAGCTTCCTTAAAGCGGGACCAGTACCGCTTATATAAAATGATCTGGGAACGGGCGGTAGCCAGCATCATGGCCAAAGCCGTATTTGATACGATTTCCGTGGAATTAGAGGCAAAGGGACACATTTTTAAAGGCAGCGGCTCGATCTTAAACTTTGACGGGTTTATGAAAGTCTATTCCTTCTCCAGTACCTCGGAGGATACCTTTCTGCCCCTATTGGAAGAAGGGGAAACCGTAAAACTCTTAACACTCGATCCCAAGCAGCACTTTACCCAGCCGCCGGCAAGATATACGGAGGCGACGCTTGTTAAAACCATGGAAGAGCTGGGAATCGGAAGACCGAGTACCTACTCCCCGACCATTTCAACAATTCTTGCCAGAGGCTACGTGGAAAAGGACGGACGATATCTGGTGCCGACGGAACTCGGAGTTCTTGTGACCGATACCCTGGATGAATTTTTCTCGGATATTATTGACGTCAACTTCACCGCGGATATGGAAAGCAAGCTGGATAAGGTTGAGGAAGGCGACGTTCAGTGGAAAACCATTATTAAGGACTTTTACGGGTCCTTTGAGAAAATGATGAAGGATGCCGAAGAGCATATGAAAGAAATTGAAGTGGTGGAAAAAAGTGATGAGGTCTGTGAAAAATGCGGAGCGGAAATGCTGGTAAAATACGGTCGCTACGGAAAGTTTCTGGCTTGCGCCAATTATCCGGATTGCAAGAATACCAAACCCATTGTGGATAAAATCGGGGTAAAATGCCCGAAATGCAAAGAGGGAGAGGTAATCAAGCGGAAATCGAAAAAGGGAAGACTCTTTTACGGATGCGACCGCTATCCCGAGTGTGATTTTATCTCCTGGAATCCTCCGGTGGAGGAACCCTGTCCGAAATGCGGCAGCGTCATGGTCCGTAAAAAGACCAAAAAAGAAGAACGATTGGAATGCACCAATAAAGAGTGCAAACACAAGATCGTTGTGTCGGAATAAACAATTCACAATATTTTAAAATAAATATTGTAAAATAATAATAACTATGATAATATGCAATCATAGTGCATATTTCCGTATGCATGATAAGGGATAGAATTATTATCTGGAAATTTCAACTTTTCGTTTTTCACAGGAAAACCAAAAGAACGATCACATAAAGATATCCCCAAATAATTAAAAGGAGGAAAAAAAGTATGACAAGTTCATTGTTAGCAAAAACCAGAAGAGTAAATAAAATTTTACAGCAGTCCGGAGAACATGCGGTATCCTTTAATGAGTTAAGTAGAATTTTAAGTGAGGTGCTGGACGCCAATGTCTACGTGGCAAGTTCAAAAGGGAAGGTTTTAGGGGTGAGTTTAACCGACTCTTCCGATTGTCCCATTATTACGGATGAAAAAACCGGAGAAAAAAGATTTCCCGAGGAGTACAATGCCCAGCTTCTTAAAATTCAGGAAACCAAGCACAACATCACCAAGGACGAATTACTCGAAATCTTTAAGTATGATGTACAGAGTTATAACAAACTCGTAACCATTGTACCGATCAACGGAAGCGGACAGCGAATCGGAACCTTGGTACTTGCAAAGACGGAAGATGAATTCAATGATGAGGATCTGGTAATGGCGGAGTACAGTGCCACAGTGGTAGGACTGGAGATTCTTCGGGCAAAAACCGAAGAAATTGAAGATGAAGCCCGGAAAAAAGCGGTTGTTCAAATGGCGGTGGGAACCCTTTCCTATTCAGAACTTGAAGCGGTTGAGCACATTTTCAACGAGCTTGACGGCAAGGAAGGACTTCTTGTGGCAAGTAAAATTGCGGACCGTGTGGGGATCACCCGTTCCGTAATCGTAAACGCCCTTCGGAAGTTCGAAAGTGCCGGAGTTATTGAATCCCGTTCCCTTGGAATGAAAGGGACCCATATTAAAATACTCAACGACTATTTATTAGAGGAACTTCGAAGTATCCGAAATAAATAGGACGGATTCCCTACAAAATATTTCACTTCAGAATAAAAAAAACACGAAACGGTATAATGATAACCGTTTCGTGTTTTTTTTCATTTTGTCATCTTTGCTGAGGAATGTCTGGGACTGATAAGAAGTTTGTCGAAAAAACGCGAAAAAAATCGCTTTAAACCTGGTAAAGCGACAAAATTTCATGTACAATAACAATAGCTTTATCACACTGAAATATGAGACTAAAAGACTAGAAACCCAGGTGCCATAGTGTGGTAAAATGTAGAAGTGAGTATTTAATTAAAAATTATAGTTACTTCCTATATAATACGAAAGAAAGGAGCAATTTAGGTGTACAAAAATATAAATGTTTATACAAAAG
>JBEPWR010000140.1:0-4770 GCA_041642335.1 Eubacteriales bacterium | reverse complement strand
TCCGTTGAAGAAAGTTCTGGAGAAAGAAGAAAAAAGAGTGATTGCGGAGACCCTGGAAAAAATGGATGGAAACCGAAGTGCCACCGCCAAAGCATTAGGTTTATCCATTAGAAATTTTTATTACAAAATGGAAAAATACGAACTGTAAATCCTAAAGCATGAAAAAAACTGCACGAAGCTGCACTTTTTTTCATGCTTTTCAGTGCAAAAAATTGCATTGGAGAATTGTTTGCTTTGTCGCTTGGTTAAACGGAAGTGCCGAAAGCGCAAAAAACAAGTATTTCAAAATAAATCCACTGATATACCAATTTTGGCACAGTAGTTGCATCTTAATATAGATGGAAAGAATAACTTCGATAAGAGAGGTGAAATTTGTGAAAAAGTATGTATTAGCAATTAATCCCGGTTCTACTTCTACAAAGGTGGCAATATTCAAAGAAGATGAACTGGTGATAAAGAACACGATTGATCACTCTACGAAAGAATTGGAAAAATATCAGAACATTGCAGAACAATATGAACTTCGAAAGAATAATATTCTTCAATGGATGGAAGATAAGGGAATGAAAACCGAAGAGTTAAAGGCGGTGGTTGGCCGGGGAGGACTCCTTCGACCGATGCCCGGAGGAACCTATGAGGTTACCGAAGTGATGATTAAGGACTTGAAAATCGGATATCAGGGAGAGCATGCATCGAACCTCGGGGGAATTATTGCCAAATCCATTGGGGAAGAAGCGAAAGCCCCTTCCTACATTGTGGATCCGGTGGCGGTCGACGAGTTTGCCGATGAAGCAAGAATCTCAGGCATTCCCCAGATTCAAAGAAGATCCCTGGGTCATGCGTTAAATATCAAAGCCGTAGGACACAGGGTGGCAAAGGAACTGGGAAAAACCTTCGAAGAGGTAAACCTGGTTGTAGCCCACTTAGGCGGAGGAATTTCTGTAGCGCCGGTGAAGAAAGGGCGAATTTTGGATTACAATAACGCCAATGAAATGGGCCCATTTTCTCCGGAACGTACCGGAGGACTTCCCGTGGGAGATCTGGCGAAAATGTGTTTCTCCGGAGAGTATGATCTTAAAACAATGAAAACCAAACTTCGAGGCAAAGGCGGGCTCACCGCATATCTTGGGACCAATGATGCCCGGGAAGTAGAAGAAAAAATTAACGCGGGCGATCAACAGGCGAAACTCGTATACGATGCCATGGGTTACCAGATTGCAAAGGAAATCGGCAGTATGGCAACCGTACTTGAAGGAAAGATTGATGCCGTGGTGGTTACCGGGGGAATTGCCCATTCCGACTATCTGATGAATCTGATTAAAGAGCATGTCGAATTTCTTGGTAAATTCTTTGTACATCCCGGCGAAGATGAAATGAAGGCTTTAAATGAAGGCGCCGTTCGGGTATTAAACGGAGAAGAAGTAGCGAAAATCTACGAAGAAGAGGTGAATGTAAATGATTAAGAATTTTGATGACGTGCTGGAGGTTGCTAAAAAACGGGGGCCGAAAAAAGTAGCCCTTGCCTGTGCAGAGGATGTTGACGCGCTAAAGGCTATCAATGAAGCAAAGAAGGTTGGTATTGTGGAAGCCGTTTTAGTGGGCGACGAAGAGAAGATTCGGGCCAATGCAAAGCAGGAAAACATTGATATCGATCAGTACGAAATTATTGACGAATCCGATATGGTAGAGGCTTCAAGAAAAGCGGTGGAATTAGTATCAACCGGAAAAGCCCATATGGTTATGAAAGGGTTAGTGGACACCTCCATTATCTTAAAAGCGGTACTTGATAAGGAAATCGGTCTTCGAACCGGAAATCCCCTATCTCATGTAGCCCTGTTCCAGGTGCCTGGTTTTGATAAAATGCATTTGGTAACCGATGCGGCAATGACCATTGCTCCGGACCTAGAGGGCAAAAAAGCATTAATTAACAATGTGGTTCCCGTAGCCCGGGCATTAGATATCGAAATGCCGAAGGTTGCTGTGATCTGTGCAAAGGAAAAACCCAATCCGAAAATGCCGGATACCATGGATGCCAGGGAGTTACAGGAAATGAATGAAAGAGGAGAAATCAAGGACTGTATCGTTGGCGGACCCTTAGCATTGGATAACGCGGTATCGAAAAAAGCTGCGGAAATCAAAGGCATTGACCACCCGGTAGCAGGAGATGCAGACATTTTACTGACCGGAGACATTGAAGCCGGAAATGTGTTATACAAGTCCATGATTTATTTTGGCAAAGCGAAAAATGCCGGTGTAATTGTTGGTGCGAAAGCTCCGATTGTACTGACATCCCGAGCCGACAGTGATGAAGCAAAGTTGTATTCTATTGCACTGGGAGTATTATGTGCAGCAGAATTCTTTGATAAATAAGAGCCCCGCCTTTATGTAAAATAATAAGTAGAGGACGGGAATTAAAATTCTAAAAGAGGTGAAAGAATGAAAGAAGCAAAGAGAATATTAACCATTAACCCCGGTTCCACGTCTACGAAAATTGCGATTTTCGATGATGAGAAGCCGGTATTTGAAGAGGTGTTACGACACCCTTCCGATGAAATCGGAAAGTTTGAAACGATTTTTGACCAGTATGAGTTTCGAAAAAACATTATTTTGGAAACCCTGAATGAAAAAGGCATCAACTTAACAAAGCTTGCTGCAGTAGTGGGTCGTGGTGGTCTATTAAAACCCATCGCCGGAGGTACCTACCGAGTGGATCAGAAGATGATCGAAGACTTAAAAGTCGGAGTCCTTGGAGAGCACGCATCAAATCTTGGTGGCGTATTGGCTTATGAAATTGCGGACCAGTTAAATATTGAAGCCTTTATTGTAGATCCGGTGGTAGTCGATGAAATGCACGATATCGCCAGAATTTCCGGAATGCCGGAAATAGAGAGAAAAAGTATTTTCCATGCCCTTAACCAAAAGGCTGTAGCTAGAAGAGCCGCAAAGGATTTAGGGAAAGCGTATAATGAAATGAACCTAATCGTTGCCCACTTAGGTGGCGGGGTTTCTGTAGGAGCCCACGAAAACGGACAGGTCATTGATGTAAACAACGCCCTTGATGGAGAGGGACCTTTCTCTCCGGAACGATCCGGAGGACTTCCTGTGGGGGATCTGGCTAAGCTTTGTTTCTCAGGAAAGTATACCCATAAAGAGATCAAAAAACTGATTACCGGAAAAGGTGGATTGGTTGCGTATCTTGATACCAGTGATGGCCGGGAAGTAGAAAAAATGATCAAAGCCGGAGACAAAAAGGCGGAGATTGTATACAAAGCCATGGCTTATCAGGTAGCTAAAGAAATTGGAAGTACCGCAGCGGTTTTAAAAGGTAAGGTGGATGGAATTGTGCTTACCGGCGGAATCGCTTATGATAAAATGTTTGTAAAGTGGATTGAAGACCGTGTATCCTTTATCTCTAAAGTGCTAGTTTATCCCGGAGAAGATGAAATGATTGCATTGGCACAAGGTGGACTTCGGGTACTCAATGGAGAAGAAGATGCAAAATCATATGAATAGGTGATACTTGTGAAGGATAAAAGAATTCGAATTATTATTGGGCATTACGGAAGCGGGAAAACCGAGTTTTCCGTGAACTATGCGATCAAACTCAAGGAAAACTTTGAAAAAGTAACCCTGGTGGACCTTGATGTGGTAAATCCTTATTTCCGGTCCCGACAACAGGAAGAGATGCTAAACCGCAAGGGAATTACCATGATTGGCAGTAGCATCAAAGGTTCCGGATCCGACCTTCCAGCCATCGCAGGAGGCGTTCTGGCCCCACTGCAAAGTGAGGATACCCAGGTAATCCTGGATGTTGGTGGCGATTCAGCGGGGGCAAGAACGCTGGGCCGCTATGAAGAGTACTTTACCGAAGGAAACTACGATATGTTCTGCGTCGTCAATGCGAACCGCGAGCAGACCTCGACGGTGGACGGAATTCTAAGACACATTTATGCCATCGAGAAAACTGCGAAGGCAAAAGTAACCGGGATTGTTAACAGCACCCATCTTTTACGGGAGACCACGGTAGAAGAAGTGTTAAAGGGGCAGGAACTCTGTAAAAGAGCGGCAGAAAAACTGCAAATCCCGATTAAGTATGTTGTGGCTATTGAAGAAGTGGCAAAAATGCTGCCTTCTGACATAGAAGGGGAAATATTCCCGATAAAGATGTATATGCGTGAAAACTGGATGTAAACTAAGGGAGGGTAAAACAATGGCAAAAGGTAAAGTGTATTTTAATGAGGACATTTGTAAAGGTTGTGAACTTTGTACGACCGTGTGTCCGGTAGACATTGTAATCATGGACAAGGAAAGAATCAATGTAAAAGGTTATCACCCGGCAACGGTAAGTGATATGGATAAATGTATCGGTTGTACCAACTGTGCAACAATTTGTCCGGATTCAGTTATTACAGTAGAACGAGAAAAAAAATAAAAAACCTGTAAGGAGGGAATAAACAAATGTCTAAAACGTTAATGAAAGGAAACGAAGCTTTAGGAGCAGCTGCCATTCAGGCAGGATGCAAATTTTTCTTCGGATATCCGATTACACCTCAGAATGAAGTACCGGAATATATGTCAAGAGAATTACCAAAAATCGAAGGAGGCGCTTTTGTTCAAGCGGAATCCGAGGTTGCAGCAATCAATATGATTTATGGTGCCGCCGGTGCAGGGGCACGATGTATGACCAGTTCATCTTCTCCCGGTATGGCCTTAAAGCAGGAAGGAATTTCTTATATTGCCGGAGCAGAACTGCCCTGTGTTATTGTCAAT
>JBEPWR010000139.1:0-4774 GCA_041642335.1 Eubacteriales bacterium | reverse complement strand
TATGTCCCTTTTCCCCTAAGCTCCGGAAGATCCATTTCCAGGCTGGAAATCACGTCTCCCAGCGGCCTTGTTCCCACGGATTTTTGAAAAAATTTCTTCTTTCCCGCCGCCATCGCGCCGATCCGACAGGTCAAACGGTCCAAGATTTCATGCTTATTCATGTTCATTCTCCTTTCCGCTTTACCGGCTCACTAACCGATACGACTCCTTTAATTTCCCTGCCCATCCTTTAAGCTTCTTTTGTTCGCAGTCCCTGTTCGAAAATATAGAACATCTTCTCCACCTCTTGATAATACTCATCCACATGGTCCATCAGGTTCTGATCTTCCCGGCCCTCCATGACCCGGTCCGCCAGGTTCAGGTTCAGTTCGTGGACCATATAGGCTGCGGTGGTGATATCCGCCTTCGGGTCGATCTCGCCCCGGTCCCTGCCCCGCTGAAAGATCATTTCGTAAAAGGCGATGCTTCGCTCCATCAGTCCCTCGGTTACCTGATCCCGCACGGATTTTTTTTCTTTGAACAGCTGATTGCCGATGCCCGCGTATTTGGGGTGATCCTTGGCAAACTGAATGCCCGCCCGGTACAGCGCCCGCAGGACCTCAAAGGTTTCTCCCGCCTCCATCGTATCCATCACCGGCGCGAGGTAGGCCATTTTTTCATCCCCGATGATCTGCAAAACGTAGCGGTACAGATCCTCGATCCCTTCAAAGTACTGATAAAAACTGCCCCGGGGTATTTTCGCCTGCTTGATGATCCGGGCGATGCTGGCACTCGTATAGGATGCCTGGGAAAACTCCCGGATTGCGGCGGAAATAATTTTTTCCTGCTTTTCCTTATCGATATTGAAAAATGTCGGGTTTGGCATGGTTCAACCTCCTTTTTTGTGACACCCTTGTCACCTTTGGTCAAAAAATATATGTGACACCTCCGTCATTTATACTTTCAGTATATGACATCGGTGTCACATTGTCAAGGGTATTGTTGAATTATTTAAAAATTTTCACTTTTATCAGGCGACGGGCTTGGCAAAAATCATTTTTCCCGCTGCGGTCTGCAGCACGCTGGTTACCGCCACATCCACGCCTTTTCCGATATAGTACTTTCCGTTTTCCACCACGATCATGGTTCCGTCATCGAGATAGGCAAGGCCCTGATTGGCTTCCTTCCCGTCGGTGATCACTTCCACCTTCATCTCCTCACCGGGGATGACCACGGGCTTGACCGCATTGGCCAGTTCGTTGATATTAAGAACCGGTACCCCCTGGAACTCTGCAACCTTATTCAGATTGTAATCGTTGGTCAGGACTTTTCCCTTTAACTGGGTGGCAAGTTTTAAGAGCTTAACATCCACTTCGAGATTTTCCTCATAATCCTTTTCAAAATCATGGTCCAGGATCTCGATCTCAATATCCGCTTCCTTCTGCATCCGGTTCAGCACATCAAGGCCCCGTCTTCCCCGGTTTCGTTTCAGGGAATCTCCGGAATCCGCCACATGGCGAAGTTCCTTTAAGACAAACTCCGGTACCACCAGGGGACCCTCCAGGAACTGGGTCTTGGCGATGTCATAAATCCGCCCGTCGATAATTACCGAGGTGTCGAGAATTTTCGGTACCGAACTGCCGGTTGCAACCTTGGAGCTCTTGGTTTTTTTTCCGGTGTCCGGTGATTCCGCCTGACTTTTTCTAAGGGTGAGCAGATCCTGCCCCCGGTGATTGGCCAGCCTGGCCCCGAGATAGCCGAGAAATACTGCGGTAATCAGGGTCAGTACTTCCCCAAGAAAGGGAATGGGAATACTGAGCAGTAAACGGCTGATAAAATAGGTGATTACCAGTCCGGCAAGCATGCCGGCGGTACCTAACACCATGTCCGTTGTGGGAATCTTTAAAAATTCCGTTTCAATTCGCTGAACGCTTCTGCGTCCCAGTTTTAACAGTCCCGGAGAAATAAGATAAATGATTATTGCGCCGACGGCAAAGGCAATCAGACTCCCCAAAATTTCCCTTTGAAGACCTTGAAAGCTTTCGTCGAAATAGCTTCTGCCATAATAAAAAATTATAATTCCTGTAATCCCCCCGAAGACCGTAATGATCCATCGTGCAATTTTGCTGATCATAGGTATACACCTCTTCTTATAAATTTTTCTTCTTAATAAATTTTTCTGATTATGCTGCTTTCTTTGTCATCCTCTTTACCGGTATTTCCCTTATACCCCATCTGTAAAGATTATACGAAAAAAATGTGTAGATTGTGTGTCATTTTCAAACTTTTTTTCGTTATTATCCTCTATTATAGGTCAGCTTCCGCCACAGGGCTTCCATCGGACCCATTTTCCAGCGGCTTAACCAGAGCTTACTGAACAAGGCCTGCAGGAGAAAGAAGACGACGGCCAGCGGGATAAAGGCCCGGTAGGGGACCTCTCCGTAGTAACCCAGCCCGTATCCGTTGAATACGAAGGTCCAGAAAATCGTCTGCAGCAGATAATTGGTCAGGGCCATTTTTCCCATGTATTTCAGCGGGTCCAGAACTTTTTTCCACTTCGGGTTCCTAAGAAGCAGCAAAAGGCCGCTGCTGTAAAAAGCGCTGCCTGAGAGGGTCAGGATTTCCTCAAACACCCCCTCCAGAAAAGCGAAGGTATAGTAGGGGTCTTCCCCGCCGGTAAAGGGGCGGAAAAACTCCAGACCCAGGATCATTCCCAGGGATATGAGCCCGCTGTACCGAAGCACCCTGGCAAGTATGTCCTGATGTTCCTTGAGATTTTGAAAGAGCTGTTTTCGACCAAGGTAGACCCCGAAGTAAAAGAGGCCGAGAATTTTCGGCAGAATAAAAATCAGATTCGCCGGGGCATTCTGCACTTCATAGACCAGGCGGAAACGGAGCAGCCGGATATAGGAGTCCTGGGAATAGATCCGATCGGCATAGGGAATCAGCTCCGAGCTCATCATCGCATGGTAGAGGGACGGGACCTCGGACAGGGCGGTCAGAAGGCCGTTTAAAAAGATTGCAATTCCCAGCCACAGCATGGCCCCCCGAAGGATGCCCTCGTCGCTTATATCCCGTTTCCACAGGAGAATGAAGCCGATCAGGGCGTAGGTATGAAGAATGTCTCCGTGCCAGACAAAGACCATATGCAGGATCCCGAAAATCAGCAGCACAATCATTCTTCGGAGGAAAAAGGGTTTCATATCCACGGATTTTTCTCCGTCCCGGGTTTTTTTCCGGTTCATAAAGAGATAAAAACCCAATCCGAACAGAACGGAAAAAATGGTATAGAATTTTCCCTGAAAAAATACCTCGATGATCCAGGCTGACAGGTAATCCAGACCCTCCAGGCCCATTCGGGAGACGGGAAAGCCCGCCCGGCTGGCATGCATCATCGTAAGGTTTACCAGCAGCACGCCGAATAAGGCAAAACCCCGAAGCATATCCAGTTCGTCAATACGTTTTTTTCTCGCTTTCATAGGAGCCTCCTGTTAAAAAAGGACAAAGGTCCCCGAATCCATCGGTCCTTTGTCCTTTGAAAGGGTTTTTTTCTACTCTAATAAGTCATCAAGGACGGTTTCTTCCCGAATGACCACTATTTCGTCAAAACCGGCGTTTTCCAGCTGTTTGATTTTTTTGCCCACTTTGTTGAAGGCCCGAACCATGGATACGATCTGTCCACGGTCCCGAAGGGCTTCGGCAAAGGCCAGGGTTTTTTGCAGGTCCTCTTCACTGGTAAAGATCAGTGCCCGCTTTTTCTGCTGATCCGGAATCACAAAATCCTTTTCTCTGAGAATGGCCAGTATCCGTTCAAAACCGATGGATACGCCGACGCCGGGTAAGGAATCCTTTTGAAATTTCGATAAGAGATCATCGTATCGGCCGCCGCCGGCGATGGAGCTTTTAAAATCCCGGCTCTCAATTTCAAAAATCGGACCGGTATAATAGCCCATCCCTCTTACCAGGGTGGGTTCAAATTCAATGGGGTAATAATCCCGTACATGTCGAATCAGCCGGGACAGATCCTGGGCCTCTTCACTCTCAAAGGCCCCGAGGCCTTCCGTACGGATGGTGGTGAGAATTCCAAGCAGATTCTGTACTTTTTCCGTATCAAAGCCTTTTGCCACCAGTTCTTTTTCGACCCCTTCGGGTCCGATTTTATCGGCCTTATCCAGGGATATGCAAAGGGTCTCAAACTCGTTGAGGGGAAGCTCCGCCCGATGAACCATTTCCTTCAGGAGCCTTCGGTCATTGACCTTTACGGTGCAATCATCAAAGCCCAGACGTTTTAAGGCCTTGGTTACGGTAAGAATCAGATCGATTTCCGCAAAGATCGAGTCGTCCCCTAAAATATCAATATCACACTGGGTGAACTGACGGAAGCGTCCCTTCTGGGGTTTTTCCGCCCGCCAAACATAGCCCATCTGAAAGGCTTTAAAGGGATTTAACAGGTCGTTTCGGTTATTGGCATAAAAGCGGCTGAGGGGCAGGGTCAGGTCAAATCTGAGACCCAGATCGCACAGGTCGTTTTCCGGGGTGTTCTCGTCCACCTTTGATAAATCCAGCTTTTCCCCCCGCTTTAAGATTTTAAAAAGCATCTGCAGATTTTCTCCGCCTTCACTGTTGGTCAAGAGGTCCAGATTCTCAATGCTGGGGGTCTCGATCCGGGTAAATCCGTTTTCCCTATAGGTGTTTTTGATGGTGTCCTGCATCCAGCTTCGAAGTTCCATTTCCTCGGGGGTCACATCAAAGGTCCCCTTCGGCGGTAAAGTTGAAAATTTCATCGGTTCATCTC
>JBEPWR010000138.1:0-4779 GCA_041642335.1 Eubacteriales bacterium | reverse complement strand
GCAAGGTCCCCAATAATTGGGCGTTCTTCAGCGGGTAACTTTCCCATACCTCGTAAAATTCCTGTGATTTCTCCTTTTTTTCCAAGATATTTTACGCGCAAACTTTCAAGCGCTTTCAAATCCTTTGCTTCTCTTATTTCTTGAATAGCCTCTTCTTCAATGTTTTGTAGTTTTTCTTTCATTGTTTTAACTCCCTTCTATTTTCCTTTTTATTATACAACAAAAAAACTCCGTCCCCCAAGGGACGAAGCTATTCTCCGCGTTACCACCCTAATAGTACTAAAAACTCTGAGCTGACTAAAGCTGTCCGCTCTAAGATTTAATACCACTTCATAATATAACGGCATGTACCGTCAAGGTCTACTAAAACTTCAACCTTGATATTCAAGAGGGAATGTTCGGATTTGCGGAAGTGCTCTCAGCTAGACACTTCTCTCTGTAAAATACGTTGCAAAATCTTACTTTACTCTATCATTATATGTCTCAATTTGAAATTTTATAGTGCTTATTATATCATACTCTCTAACAAGCAACAAACTTTTCTCTTCTTATTTTTGTTTTCGCATCTCCTGGGCTTTGTAAATCATAATACCTGCAGCTATAGAAGCATTTAAGGACTCGACACTTCCATAAATCGGTATAATAATCCTCTCATCGGTTTTATCTAAAAGGAATTTTGAGATTCCCTGTCCTTCATTACCAATAATTATATTAATACCGCCTTTGTAATTATAATCCAAATAAGACTTTTTTGCAGATAAATCTGTTGCAATGAATTGTATTCCTCTTTTTTTCAGTAGGTCTATCCAATCCAATCCGTCCACCTGTATAATCGGAATAAGAAAAATCGCTCCCATGCTTGAACGAAGTGATTTATCCCCGTATGGATCGGTACAGTTCTTTGTTACTAGAATCAAATCAGCTCCTGCAGCTTCAGCAGTTCTAATGATCGTACCCATATTTCCCGGATCCTGAATCCTTTCAAGGGTTACGATAAAAGGTTTTTCCGGAAGGGCCTGTAGACCTTGTTCCACGGTGAGCATACGCTTATGTACCACGGCCATAATCCCTTGAGGGGTTTCCGTTTTTGCTATAGATCGAAATACTTTTTCTGATACGGTCATAAGGTCGAAATTTCTCATTAACTTGCAAAGATTCGGATCCTGTTTTTCAATATTTTGCAAAGAGTCCTTGGTTATGATGATTTTTTCAATATCTACCTCATGCATCATGGCTTCTTCCACAATCCGCTTACCCTCAACAATATATTTTTTCAGTTTTTCTCGGAATTTTTTATTATGAAGGGATCGAATTTCTTTTATTTTTGTATTATCCATACTTTCGATTATATTATTCATAACAGTCACCTTGTTTTTCGTATTTTAAATTATTAAATAGGACAATAGAACTTCCAAAGATATGTAAGAACGATTAATTGCTAGAACTTCAAATACAAGTAAAGAGTCCAAAAAGGACTCTTTTGTTTAGAAACTGTAAGCGAATACCAAATCTTATTAAGCGTTTAGTTTTTCCTTCGCTGTATTCACTAATTGCGCAAAACTTTCTTGATCATTGACCGCCATATCCGCTAAGATTTTACGATTTAAATTGATATCTGCAAGTTTCAGCCCGTTCATAAATCGTGAATAAGATAGACCGTTTAGTCTTGCTGCAGCATTGATTCTTGTGATCCAAAGCTTTCGAAAATCTCTTTTTCTCAACTTTCTTCCTACATAAGCATGCTTTAACGATTTCATTACAAATTGATTAGCAGGTCTGAAAAGCTTGCTTCGTCCACCTCTGAAACCCTTTGCCAATCTTAATATTTTTTTATGTTTTTTCTTTGCGTTAATTCCTTTTTTTACTCTAGGCATTGTATATGTCCTCCCTTATATTATACAGTTTATTTTGCGATAAATTGATCAATTCTTTTTTGGTCTCCCTTAGTAACAATGGCCATCTTTCGAAGGTTACGTTTACGTTTCGGGGATTTTTTTGCTAAAATATGATTCGCAAATGCTTTTGCTCTTTTTAGTTTTCCACTTTTGGTTCGTTTAAATCTTTTTGAAGCTCCTCTATGGCTTTTCATTTTTGGCATGTTTTATTTCCTCCTTAAATTTATACTAAGCTTGCTCTTTTTTAGGCGCAAGAACCATAATCATTTGTCGTCCTTCCAGTTTTGCAGGTTTTTCCACAATGCAAACATCCTCAAGGATTTTTCGGAATTTCTCCATGATTTCAAGACCTTTGTGTGTGTTTTTCATTTCTCTTCCACGAAACCGAAGGGTTACTTTGACTTTGTCTTCGTTTTTTAAGAACTTATGAGCTTGGTTAGCTTTTATGTTTAGATCATGTTCTTCAATATTCGGACTTAAGCGTACTTCTTTTACAGTAATCACCTTTTGCTTCTTCTTAGCTTCCTTTTCCTTCTTGGCCTGCTCATACTTATACTTCCCATAATCCATGATTTTACATACCGGCGGTTTTGCCTTGGGTGCAATCTTTACTAAGTCTAATCCTTTTTCATTAGCAATTGCCTGAGCTTCTTTACCGGACATTACACCTAACTGCTCTCCGTCATCGGATACTAATCGTACTTCTTTGTCACGAATTTCTTCGTTTAACTGTGTTCCTTTATTATCTTTAATTGTATAGCACCTCCTGTTAAAATAAAAAAAACGAATAGTTTAAATACTATTCGCTCCACAAAAATTGTCATACAAACTACTCGCGTTTGCTTGTATTCAATCTTTATTTACCTTACGAACCCTGGTTGTAAGGTGAGAAGCGAACCCTCTACTTTCTTTTAACTTTTATAAGTATATCAATTGCATAAGTTTTTGTCAAGGATTTTTATAAAAACCCCATAAGGGCCATTACTGGCCCTTATGATTTATCTCAGCTAACAGGCTTTCTTTAAACGCGTTGAAATCCATTGTACCGAGTTCTCCCTTATCTCTAGAACGGACAGAAACCATGCCACTTTCTACTTCTTTTTCACCTACAATTAACATATAAGGGATTTTGTCCAATTGGGCTTCTCGAATTTTGTAACCCATTTTCTCACTTCTTGAATCCACCTCAACACGAATTCGCTGATCAAACAACTCTTTTTGCAGTTTTTCTGCATATTCCTTTTGTCTATCGGTAATGGGAATAATTTTAACTTGTTCCGGTGCTAACCAAGTCGGAAGTTTTCCTGCATATTCTTCAATTAAAATGGCGATAAATCGTTCAATACTTCCGAATACTACTCGGTGAATCATAATCGGTCGATGCTTTTCTCCATCTTGACCTACATAGGTGAGATCGAATCGTTGAGGCATTTGAAAGTCCAGCTGAATGGTTCCGCATTGCCAAGTCCGCTGCAGACAATCTTCAAGATGGAAATCAATCTTCGGACCATAGAAAGCCCCGTCTCCTTCATTCACTTTATAATCAATTCCTTTTGCTTCTAAAGCTTCCCTTAAAGAAGCAATAGCAAGGTTCCAATCTTCATCGGACCCCATGGATTTTTCCGGACGGGTGGAGAGTTCTACATGGTATTTGAAACCGAATAAGCTATACACGTGATCAATTAATTCAATTACTCCGATGAGCTCCTCTTTAATTTGCTCGGGTAAAGTGAAAATATGCGCATCATCTTGAGTGAAGTATCTTACACGCATCAGCCCATGAAGGGCTCCGGATAATTCATGTCGATGAACTTCACCGAGTTCTCCCATTCGAATCGGTAAGTCACGATAACTGTGAATTTTTCGATTGTAGGTAAGTACCGCTCCTGGACAATTCATCGGCTTTACAGAAAATTTTTGTTCGTCAATTTCTGTAAAATACATGTTTTCCTTGTAGTGGTCCCAATGACCTGACTGTTTCCATAGATTTTCATTTAAGATAATTGGGGTTTTAATCTCTTGATAGCCTCTGACTCGGTGCTCTTCTCTCCAAAAACTTTCTAGTTCATTTTTAATGATCATCCCTTTAGGATGGAAAAATGGAAAACCCGGTCCTTCTTCCCGGAGACTGAACAAATCCATTTCTTTGCCTATTTTCCTATGGTCCCGCTTTTTTGCTTCTTCTAATCGGTAAAGGTAGGCTTCTAGATCTTTTTTCTTTTCAAAGCTTGTTCCGTAGATTCGTTGAAGCATTTTATTGTTTTCATCGCCACGCCAATAAGCTCCAGCAACGCTCAATAATTTGATTGCTTTTACTTTTCCTGTATTCGGCAAATGAGGGCCCGCGCATAGGTCTGTAAACTCTCCTTGTTTATAAAAGGAAATCTCTTCCCCTTCTTCAAGTCCTTCGATTAATTCAACTTTGTAATCTTCTCCCTGCTCCTTAACATACTTTATCGCATCATCCTTTGGTAAAGTGAACCGTTCAACCTCTAGTTTTTCTTTAACAATTTTTTTCATCTCTTTTTCGATTTTTTCCAGATCCTCCGGCGTGATTTTATGATCTACATCAATATCATAATAAAACCCGTGATCAATTGCCGGTCCGATTGCAAGCTTTGCATCGGGAAAAATTCTTTTGATCGCCTGAGCTAATACATGAGAGCTTGTATGCCAGAAAAATTCTTTTCCTTCTTCGTCATCAAATTTTAAAAATACCAACTCACCATCTTCAGGAATTTCTCTTTTTAAATCCAAAAGTTCTCCGTTTAATTTCGCACCGACGATGTTTCGAGCTAAGCCTTCACTGATTTCCTTTGCCACGTCAATTACTCTAGTACCCTTTTCAACATTTTTTTCTGTACCGTCTTTTAATATGATTTTT
>JBEPWR010000137.1:0-4817 GCA_041642335.1 Eubacteriales bacterium | reverse complement strand
CATAGGCCAGACGGTCTTTTTCCTCCAGGGCTTTTTTCTCTTCCCCTTTCCATTTTTCAACGGCTTGACCAATGAGTCCCGCCTCATCTTTTAGCGTATAGTAAATGGCATTCCCCTCATGGTTTAAGCGATCCTTCCGGTCCAGATATCTCGAGCCGCTGTCGGCATTTTTCATTAAGGGATCGATCTTGGCCAAAAGCTCCTTATAATCCCCCTCCCGCTTTTTCAGTACGGGAAGATCCTTGGTGATGGACAGATTGCTTTTAAACATCTCCACCAAATTGTTTTCCTCATCCGGGGAATAGGTCCGAAGATTTTCACTGATGGCGGGAAGAATGATTTTATCGAAAATGGATTTGTTATCTCCGGCGCCGGTAAAGTAGTCCCCCACCCCGCCTTCGGATTTATTGATTTCCTTTAAATTTCTCCATTCACTTAAATACAGGCCCTTGCTTAAGAGATGGTTGTAATACCGCCCGTTTTTATTGCTTGCGTCACTTTTGCTGAACTTTCGAAAATCCTGCTTATGCTCATCAATGAAGGCTTCCAGGGCGGATAGATCCGTGGCCTCTTGGCTGTCCCGCTGATATAGGGGAAGTTTGTCCACGGTAAAGTAACTGTGGCCCTGATATTCGTGGGTGTATAGAAAGTAGGAAAGACCCGCCTGGTCCTCCTCTTCCCCTTCCGTATTTTTGATCCGGGATTTTACCGCAATCCCCGTAATCAGTCTTTTTTCCGGCTCCGTATCCAGTACCCATTCCAGAACCACATGGAAGGTAAAGGACTGCAGGTTGTTTCGACGATCCCGAAACATCCCCACCACTTTATTGCCGTTGCTTTTTCCCCATTTGGTTCCCGGGAGCATCAGTTGAAAAATCAGCTGCATCATTACCCCCTTGCCGCCGCCGTTAAAGAGCGTAAAGAGGGTATGGTCCGCCGCATCTTCCCGGGTCAGATCGAAGATGGAGTTTTCGTGTTCCTTTTGCATTCCGTCGTATTTGCAGCCCGTCAGTCTAATTTTCGTCAGTTTCGGCATTCTCCCGCTCCCCTTTGCTTTTCTTGATCAGTTCCATAATCTCCTCGTACCGGTCTCCGCCGTGATAAAGCTTTTCCAGTCGTTCATAGAGTTCTTCCTTGGGAATGATTCGATTCTCCCGGGGCAGCGTAATGATCAGCCCCTCTTTTTCCAGGGGCTTTAAGGCTTCATGAATAAAGCCCAGGCGGGTTCCTTTGGACAGGGAAAATCCCACACCCTCCTTCGCCTCCTTGGAATGGGACATCTCCACGGACCACAGTTGATGAATCTCTTCAATGGCGATGGCAAAATCCCGGGCGAAATCCGCTTCCTGTTCATTTCTCTTGATCCAGGATTCCAGGGTTTCGGAGATGATCTCCTCCAGCTTGTAATAGGAAATGGCCCCGTCCTCAATCCGAAAGGAAAAGTTGTTTTCCCGATCAATCTCCGCTAAATAGATACAGATAATGATGTTGGCCAGATAAAAATGTTTTTTCCGATCCAACTTGTATTCCTCTTTCATCTTCGTATAGGTCGTGGCAAAAATAGAGCCCTCCCCCTGTGCCACCAGATGGAGGTTCTGCCTAGTGGGAATAACCCGAAGCCCGCCTTCCTCCGCAAAGCTTTTGACAATCTCGCTTACGGCATTATTATCATAAAACTCCGCCGCCAACACATCCCCGGCGGGAAGGATTTTTTTATCAAACAGATGAAAGAACACTTCCCCCGCTTTTTTAATTTCTTCACTGCTATAGCTCATGGGCTCACTCCTCTAAGTAAATGGTGTAGGGGGAAATCAAAACTTCCTCCCAAAGAAGGACTTCTCCGGCATCCTCTATTGCCGAGGTAATCCGTTTTCCGTGTAGTTTGTGAAAGTCCGGGTTTCGGTCGCACAGGGCCTTATAGACCCGCAGCCGTTCATCTTCTCCGGTATGAAATCGGTCCAGCTTCACATCGGCGATCACAAACATCATGAATAAATCGATGTTCTCCCGCTGCTGCAGCCACTTCCCCTGTTCCGGTTCGCTTTTCTCACTGAGGGATCGAATCGAGAATTTTCCCTTCTCCAGAAGCTCCCGAAATACGTCTTCGTAAAGGTCCGTCAGCAGCTCCCAGTCGATTTCCCGAAAGGTCCAGTCCTCCTCTAAAAGCTCCTCCCGGGCATGCTTAAAGGTTCTTTTCCGATAAACCTGCTGTTCTCCCCAGGCCCAGTCCAGGGGGTAGATAAAATCCGTCTTCGGGGAAAAGAGCGGAGCCACCACGGCTTCCAGATCCTCGATTTTTTCCAGTCCGTTTTTTACAATGTGGTTTTGCCAGATATCCTTTTTAAAACTATGGCTGGCGGTGTTCCAGAAACTCTCCGGGTATTTTACCCGAATTTCCATTTCCAAAGCGAAATTTTCCGTCACCAGCTTTGCCAGGCGATCATGCAGGGCCCTGGCCTGGCCCAGTTTTTCGAACATGGTTTCCGCTTCCTGTTTTTTCTCCGTGGGCAGGGCATCGTAGCGGCTTCTCCAGGTAAACATATCCTCAAACACCTTTTGTTCCTCGTCAAACTGTGCTTTGATTTCCTCCTCGGACTTGTTTCCCCGGGAACTTTGGTCAAAGAAAATATTTTGGGGATCCCGAAGGATATCCCTCCGGTATTCCTTCTCCCGGGTAATCAATGTTCGGACCCGGGCCATTAAGTTATCGATGCTCCCCCGGGCTTTGGTGAAGTTTCCGGTTTTAATCAGCTGCAGGGTATAAAACTGCTCTAAGTCAAAGCCGAACTCTTCAAGGATTTCCCGGGTAATAAAAATCATCTCCTGGCTTTCCTCCGTCAGCATATACACCGTGGAGCCCCCCTGTTCCCAGTGGCTATGTTCCCGGTCCACTTTGAAATAACGGAAGGCAAATTCCTCTTTTCTTCCCGTCTCTTCATGAAAAATTCTTGCCTTAAAGCTCTCCTGCTTCATCGGGTCCCGAAACCACAGGGTCCCGTCCACTACCCGCTGAGTAGCCTCGGGGTCGTAGCTCAGGTCCATCTCCTGCAAAATTTTCTCCGCAATAAAGAGCATATCCTCCCGGGTTCGATGATGATTTTCCCGAAGCTCCCGAAGAAAGATATTTTGAATCAGCAAAAAACAGATTTCAAAGCTGTATTCATTCAGCGGCCCGAGGTCCATCCCTCCGCCCAGCATCCGCATGGTCTGCATTTTTTTCATACGATTGAAAAACCCTTTTTCGATCATCATCTGCCCACCTTCAGTAAGTATTCATAGTTGATCAGTTCCTGGGGAATTCGCTGGTCCGACGCCCAAAGGTCCCGAAGCCTTAGGATCTCCTCCGGGGTTAAGCGGTCCTTCATTTCATCCAGGAAACCCTCCAGATACAGGGGATTCTTATTTTGCACTTTTCCGGGATACTTTTTCTCACACCGCCGGATCAGATGCTGATAGGCCTCACCCTGCAACTGAATGTCCAGCTCATCATAACGGGTTTTCAGCCGATGGTAAATTCCCAGGCCTTCCCCGTCGAAATCTCCGAAATACAGGATTTTCACGGCTTTGGCATCCGCAATTTCCTCCAGAAAAGATAAACTTTCCTCGATCTTTTTTCCTTCCCCGTAAATCAGGGCGTCGGCCTCAAATCCGAAAATACTGCCAAGATCCACCGCGGCCCGTTTATAGGTGAAAAACGTGGAGTGATTTTCCAGGATCACGATGTTTCTGATGTGTTTTACCCCTTTGTTCCAGTAAATGAACATCTCCCCGTATTTTTTCATCTTCAAATTTTCATAGTCCAGCTTTAAGCGCTTTAAAATGCCGTATTTGCCCTTTGCCGTGTCTTTTTTGCTTTTTAAGTATTTTTCATCATAAAAAAGCTCCAGGGAACGCTCCTCCACACTTGCCCACTCCCGTTGATCCCGACTTTTTAAAAAAGCATAGATGTTTTCGATATATTCCCATTCCTCATCCCTTTGATATTCGGGATGGTTGTGGTAGTAAGCAAAGTCCAACCGATCAGAATACCGAAGGACTTTCGACGGATCCCACCGGTGATTGCTCCCTTCTTCGATTACCTGCCAGCGCTTACTTAGGGGCGGGTTTAATCCGTTATAACCCGAGGCTTTGATTTCTTTCAGCTTACCCTTTTCTTTAAGTCTTTGCACCCCGTTGTACAATGCCCGGTAGCCTCCCGCCTCATGATAATAATGGGCCCCTTTGTAGCGGTCAATGACATAATTTATCAGGCCCTGCAGCTCAAATCGTTTTCTGTTTTTTTGCTGCAGCCCTTTTATGTATTTTTCGATGATTTTTTCCATGGGTCACCTGCTTTTATGGTTTTTTGATCAATGACTCAAACCTTCTAATTACCATTTTAACCCTTCACGGACTTTTCGTGAAGGGTTTTTTTCTGACAAGGTCTGACATTTGCATTTTCTTTTAAAGACGGGGTTAAAAACAAGAAAAATCCCAGAAAATTAATTCTGAGATTTCAAGTGATGATCCGATCAAAACCACCTTCCCTCTGTGAGTATGATTCATTTTGGCACCGTAGACAATCCTTCTTCTAGACAAAAGTTATACTTTGAAGTATAATAAAATAAAGTATAACTAAGAAAAGGGTGTGTTTGGATGAACAATTTTATAAATAGAGAAAATGAGCTGAAGTCTTTGAACACGGAATATCATCAAGAAGGTTCATCCTTAATCATCATCTACGGAAGACGGCGTATAGGGAAAACGGCGCTTATAAAAGAGTTTTTAAAAGATAAGGACGGCTTATATTATTTGGCGACTGAAGAATCGGAAGATCA
>JBEPWR010000136.1:0-4833 GCA_041642335.1 Eubacteriales bacterium | reverse complement strand
CCCGTAAAGTCTCCGCCCGTTCAAGGGCTTTTTCAGTGATTGTATTGGACATGTTAAACGCTCCTCACATAAAATATTTTGAGTAGTTTCCGCTTATTCAGCAGGATGATACCTTATCTGGTGATATAAAGCTATCTGGTGATATAAAGCTATCTGGTGAAGTAAATCCTCTTAGGGTGAAAGTACCGGATTTCCTTACCCAAGGGAATAGTGTTTGGGGATAAAGGTTCCGAGATCTTCCCGAAGCAGGGTTTGCCCTTTGACGGCGATCTTTCCGTTGATTATTACATAATGGATTCCAACCGGTGGAAGGGTGGGTTCTTCAAAAGTGGCCCGGTCCAGAATGGTATCGGGATTAAAAATGACAAGATCCGCATCGTAGCCCACCGCCACTTTCCCTTTATGATTATCCAGACCAATACGGGCAGCAGGAAGCAGTGTCATCTTGTAGAGGGCATCCACTAGGGGCAGCGAACCCATTTCCCGCACATACCTGCCGAGAACCCTGGGAAAGGTTCCCGCTGCCCTCGGATGGCCCTGCCCTTCCCGGAGCAGGCCGTCACTGGCAATCATCACACCGGGGGCTCTCACCGCTAAATCGATATCCTCCGCATCCATGGCAAAGGCGGCAACCAGCATATCCGGCTGTTCTTTTCGTACTTTTTTAAACAGTTCCATATCGCAGTACTGTCCCCGGTAAGGCTCTTCCGTAAGCAGAATAATTTCCGGACCCTTTCCCCAAAGATCAAAGCAGCCCTCGTCAAATACGGCGGAGCCGAGGAAGGTACTAAAGGCGTTATAAGGGTAGGTATCCACGGTGATATCCAGTCCTTCTTCCTGGGCTTTTTCGATCATGGCCAGGGCTTCATCCATCATACCGAAGGCGGCGCAGCTTGAAATATGGGAGATCTGCATCGGCAGACCGGTGCGTCTGGAGATTTCAATCATTTCCTGAATGGCCTCCAGCGCATATTTTGCATCCTTTCGATAGTGGGTGGCAAGCAACAGCGGATACTTGGTAAAGGGGGCAATCAGTTTTTCCACCTCCTGCAAACTCACCCCGGGGGAGTACTCCAGACCAAAGGAAACCCCCACCACGCCGAGATCCAGGGCTTTTCGAAGAAGCATCTGCATATTGTTGATTTCCTCCTCAGTCGCCTCCCGGTACCGGTCAGCAATGCCCACCTGTTCCCGTAGATAGTTATGGCCGATAAAGGACAGATAATTTACCGGAGCTCCGTACTTTGTAATATACTGAGAGAAAAAACTCATATCCATCCGATTGTTTCCGCAGTTTCCGGCCACAGCCGTGGTAACCCCCATTAAGGCCATATGTTTGGAAATATCGTAGTGAATTTTATGAGACCCCTCCCGGAGAAACTCCTCGTGCATATGAATGTCCACAAAGCCCGGCGAGACCACATCCCCTTTCACATCGAGAATTTTTTTCGCCTCTCCCAGATTGCTGCCGACCGTAACAATTTTTCCGTCTCGAATACCCACATCCTGCATCACGAGTTCCTGGCTTGTAAAATCCGGGACCTGTCCGTTGATAATCTTCATATCAAGCATTTTTGACACCTCCTATTGTTCCTAAAGTTTTCAATTTCTTTTATTATACCCTATGGCGGGGGAATAAATCTTTTGAAGGGGGTTTTGAAGGGATTAATTTTCGGGTATGAACTTCAGTGAACAGAGCCTAAGAAAGCAGTTGAAAAACACGTAAAAAAAATTGGTGTGATAAAATCATTACAAAAAACGGGAGGGAAATCCAAATGGAAAGCTTAAAGGGTTTGATCCAACAGCATTACCGGGAAGAGGATTTGGTTGAACTGACGCAGAAGTTAATCGGAATTCCAAGTCATGTACATCATCCGGGAAGAGAGCGGGAGGTGGGGGAGTTTCTTGGAGCCTACCTTAAGAAACAGGGCCTGGACGTGACAATTGACGAAGTGGTGGATGGCCGAGTCAATGTGATTGCCACCCTGAAGGGAAGCGGCGGCGGGAAAACCCTGCTGCTGAATGGACATCTGGATACGGTGCCTCCCGGAGAAATGGATTTTGATCCCTACGGCGGAGCGCTGGTGGACGGCTATATTCAGGGAAGAGGGGCAGTGGATATGAAAGGTCCGATTGCTTCGATGGTAACGATGATGCTGGCGGTGAAAAACTCCAGGCATAGGCTCAAGGGCGACGTGATTTTTACCGGGGTGATCGGTGAAGAGGAGAAGAGTGAAGGGACCGAAAAAATCGTTAAAGACGGTATTCAGGCCGACGGAGCAATCGTGGGTGAACCGTCAAGTTATCAGTATTCGGCGGGACACCGGGGACTGGAATGGCTGGAAATTGAAATCGAAGGGAAAGCCGCCCATGGGGGCATGCCCCATTTAGGCGTCAATGCCATTGAAAAGGCCGCCACCTTTATCGAACGGGTAAAGGCGGAGATCTATCCGAAAATCCGGGAGCGGAGTCACCCGCTGATGGGAAGTTCGGTGATGAATTTCGGTCATATCAAGGGGGGAATTCAGCCCAGTACCGTGGCGGGAAAGTGCATCATCCAGATTGACCGGCGATATGTGCCCGGAGAGACCCCGGAGTCGGTCATTGGTGAATACCAGGAAATTATTGATCAGCTTACAAAAGAGGATCAGACCTTTCACGCAAGCATTAAACGAATGGAAAACAATATGCTGACCCTGGATCATCTGCCCCTGGCTACGGATTTGGAGGAGCCCATTGCAAAAGCGCTGACAAAAGCCCTCGGTACAGTCCTTGGAAAGGAACCGACCCTGTCTACGAAGCGGGGCTGGACCGATGCATCCCTCTTATTTAACTTCGGAAACATTCCGACCATTGTTTATGGACCGGGGGATATTGCCTACTCCCATACGAAAAATGAACAGGTGGCGGTAAAGGAGTTAAAAGAAGCGGTGGAGGTATATTTTTTAACCGCGGCGGAATTTTGCGGTCTGGAAAACATGGAAAAGGAAGAATAAGGGAAAATTAAAGAGCGCCTCTTTACATACCCTATAGGGGTATGATATAGTAGTTAGTAAGAAAATGAAGCCTGAAATAAGGAGGCCTATGCCATGGAAAAATCCATGACCCCGATGTCGGGGAAAACTCCCACGGAGGAAGCAGCAAAAAAACAGAAACCCTTACTGGACCGGATGAGCCGGATTGAGGGACAGCTTCGGGGGATCCGGAAAATGATTGAAGCGGATACCTACTGTGACGATGTAATCAATCAGATTGAAGCTTCCCGATCGGCACTGAAGTCCGTGCAGTTGGCCCTACTCGACAATCACATCAAGCACTGCGTTAAGGATCAACTGCAAAGGGGAGAAGATGAAGTAATTGAAGAAGTTTTAAAAACCGTAAGACGACTGACGAAGTAGCGGAAAAAATCAGAGGAGGCAGCATCTATGAAGAAAAAATTAATTGTCAAAGGTATGAGTTGTATGCACTGTGTATCAGCGGTCAAAGGAAGTCTTCAGGATTTCGGAGAGATTGAGGATGTAAATGTGGACTTGAAAGCGGAAAAAGTGGAAATCATCCTGAAAGAAAACCTGGACGATGAGAAAATTCGGCTGGCCATTGAAGATCAGGGTTATGAAGTGGTGGAAATTAAAGAAGAACAATAAATTGAGCCGTCGAAAAATATTCTGTTAACTTATATTAATGCAAAAAAGTGATTAATAATGATTAACTATGGGTAAAAGGGGTATAGCATATGCATGCCTCTTTTTTTTCTGTGCAAAAAAAGGTGTTAAAAAATCGTAAAAGGAGTGAAGACCATGGCAGAAAAGAAATTAGAAAAGAAGAAAGTTTTCAAAGTACCCCATACTTACGTAATTATTTTTACCATCATTATTATTGCTTTTATCGGAACCTACATCATTCCTGCGGGACAGTACCAACGGGTGGAAGACCCGGAAACCGGCAGAATGGTTGTGGATGCGGAATCTTTTGAGTACGAAGATGCCAACCCCGTACCTTTTTTCGCCTTTGGCGAAGACCACTTGTTTACGGCTCTCTATAACGGGATGGAGGCCGCATCGGGGATCATCTTCTTTATCCTGATCGTTGGCGGATCCTTCGCGATGATTCAGGGAACCGGCGCCGTGGATGCGGGGATCGGCAAGGTGGCCCTCGCCCTTAAAGACCGGGGGATTATTCTGATCCCGGTGCTGATGGCCGTATTCTCCGTGGGAGGGGCGACCATTGGAATGGCGGAGGAGGTTATTGTATTTGTTCCTGTCGGTGTGGCCCTGGCAAGAGCCTTAGGCTATGACGCCATTGTGGGAACCGCAATGATTGCCCTCGGCGCCGCCGCAGGATTTACCGGAGGGGTGGCAAATCCCTTTACCGTCGGCGTGGCCCAGGGAATCGCAGAGATTCCGATTTACTCTGCCGCTTGGTATCGTATTATTATTCTAATTGTAACCCTGCTGATCGCGATCATCTATACCATGCGTTATGCGATGAAGGTCAAAAAAGATCCTTCCAAGAGTTTGGTGGCAGACCTGGAACGAGAGACGGAATCCACACTGGATTTGTCGAACATTCCAAAGTTCACCATGTATCATGCCTTTACCTTCCTTGTGGTGCTTATCGGATTTGGTGTAATGATTTATGGAATCATCGAATACGGCTGGTATATTAAAGAGTTAACCTCCATCTTCTTTATGATGGGAATTTTCGCTTCCCTCGCCGGAGGCATCGGACCCAGTCGGATTGCCGGAAACTTTGTAGACGGAGCAAAGACCATTGTTTTCGGAGCCATGGTCGTAGGACTCGCCCGGGGAATTCTCGTGGTTATGGAACAGGGGC
>JBEPWR010000135.1:4476-4834 GCA_041642335.1 Eubacteriales bacterium | reverse complement strand
CACCCCGTCAATTATTATGGTGGTGGGCGTCAATGGAGTGGGGAAAACCACCTCCATCGGTAAAATCGCCCATAAGTTAAAAGCTGAGGGGAAAAATGTCCTGCTTGCCGCAGGGGATACTTTCCGTGCCGGTGCCATTGATCAGCTGAAAATCTGGGGTGAGCGTTCCGGTATTGATGTAATCGCCCACCAGGAGGGCTCGGATCCCGCAGCGGTGGTATACGACGCGATTCAGGCGGCGAAATCCCGAAAAGTGGATGTGCTGATCTGTGATACCGCCGGAAGACTGCATAACAAGAAAAACCTGATGAACGAGCTGGGCAAAGTGTTTAAAATCGTAAACCGGGAGGCGGCGGAT
>JBEPWR010000135.1:0-4466 GCA_041642335.1 Eubacteriales bacterium | reverse complement strand
CGAAAGAATCCCTGCTGGTGCTGGACGCCACAACCGGACAAAACGCCATTCAACAGGCGAAGATATTTAAGGAGGTAACCAATATCAGCGGCCTGGTGCTAACAAAACTGGACGGTACCGCCAAGGGCGGCATTGTAATTTCCGTCAGCAAGGAGCTGAAAGTTCCCGTAAAGCTGATTGGCGTCGGAGAGCAACTGGAAGACTTGCAAAGCTTTGATCCGAAGAAATTTGTGGAGGCACTATTTGATTAAAGAAAATGCCGATAAGCTATTGACAGCAGCAGCGCTATGGGTTATACTTTCATCTGTAAAGCAATTGAGCTTTACGAAAAGATAGGAAGATGCATATGATTGAAAAAAAAGTGGAAGTATCGGTTTTGTATGATTACTATCAGGAACTGCTGACAAAAACCCAGCAAAACATTATCGAACTTTATTTTAACTATGACCTGTCCCTGTCGGAAATCGCCGAGGAAATCGGCATCTCCAGACAAGCGGTATATGACCATATTAAACGGACGGAAAAACTGCTCTTCGAATATGAAGAGAAACTCCATATGGTAGAGGGCGACAAGCTACGAAGAAAAAAAGTACAGAGACTGATAAAAGAGCTTGAGAAGGTTCAAAATATAGAACTGGATCCCAAGGTTCAACAATCCGTGAACAAAATTCGAAAAAACCTGGAGCAACTGTAAATAATAAAAACCCGAGGTGTTTATATGATATTTGAAGGATTGGCAGACAAACTGCAAAATACCTTTAGCAAACTCAAGAGCAAAGGAAAACTGAATGAAAAAGATGTAACGGCGGCCATGCGGGAAGTTAAAATGGCCCTGCTGGAAGCCGATGTAAACTTTAAAGTGGTAAAGGACTTTATCAATCGGGTAAAGGAACGGGCTGTCGGGGATGAAGTGCTGGAAAGCCTGACTCCGGGACAACACGTCATTAAGATTGTAAAGGACGAACTGACCCACATCATGGGAGATACCCAAAGCAAGATCAATTTCAGCAATAAACCGCCGACCATCATTATGATGGCGGGCCTGCAAGGGGCCGGAAAGACCACAACCTGTGGGAAACTGGCCAAGCATCTGAAAAAACAGGGCAAGCGCCCCTTACTGGTGGCCTGTGACGTGTACCGGCCGGCAGCGATCAATCAACTGGAAGTTGTGGGAAAGCAGGTGGAAGTTCCGGTATTCTCTCTGGGAGATAAGGAAAAGCCCGTAAAAATAGCCAAGGCCGGCGTAGACCATGCCAAGGAACACGGCAATGATGTCGTCATTATTGATACCGCCGGACGACTGCATATCGATTCCGACTTAATGAATGAGTTAAAGGAAATCGATGAACAGGTGGAGCCCCATGAAAAGCTACTGGTCCTGGACTCCATGACAGGACAGGACGCTGTAAATGTGGCAAAGGAATTTAATGAGACCATCGAAATCAACGGAGTCATTCTGACAAAGCTTGATGGAGATACCCGGGGTGGAGCAGCCCTGTCAATTCGGGGAGTAACCGACAAGCCCATTAAATTTGTGGGTATGGGAGAAAAACTCGATGAACTCGAGGCCTTTCATCCCGATCGTATGGCTTCAAGAATTCTCGGTATGGGAGATATGCTCAGCCTCATTGAAAAGGCGGAATCCTCCTTTGATCAGAAAAAAGCCAAAGAATTGGAAGAAAAACTGCGATCCCAGCAGTTTACCTTTGATGACTTCCTAGACCAGCTCGAACAGATCCGGAGTATGGGTCCCATCGGGGACATGCTTAATATGCTTCCCGGGGCGGCCAGCAAACAGATGAAAAACTTGAATGTGGATGAAAAAGAAATAAACCATATTCAGGCAATCATTCAGTCCATGACCAGGGAAGAACGAACCAACCCGAGTATTATCAACGGAAGTAGGAGAAAACGCATTGCTGCGGGAAGCGGGACTTCGGTACAGAAGGTCAACAAACTGATCAAACAGTTTGAACAGACCCGTAAAATGATGAAGCAGTTCAGCGGCAGCGGAATGGATAAGCTAAAGAAAAAAGGCGGAAAGTTTAATATGCCTTTCTTTGGATAATAAATTAAAAGCATTGTAAGGAGGTGAAAAAACATGGCGGTAAAAATTCGATTAAAAAGAATGGGTGCTAAAAAAAGACCTTTCTATAGAATTGTAGTAGCAGATTCCAGATCTCCACGGGATGGACGATTTATTGAAGAGCTAGGATACTACAATCCGGTATCTACACCAAAAGAAGTTAAAATAGATGGTGATAAGGCTAAGGAATGGTTAGGAAAAGGTGCGCAACCAACAGATACGGTAAAGTATTTGTTTAAAAACAACGGTATTGTATAAGTTTCCTCACAAGGAGGTACTAAAATGAGCCAATTAGTTGAAATGATCGCAAAAGCCTTAGTGGATTACCCGGACCAGGTAAACGTAAAGGAAGTGGAAAGTGATCAGTCGATCACCGTCGAACTTCGCGTTGCACCGGAGGATATGGGTAAGGTCATTGGAAAACAGGGAAGAATTGCCAAGGCGATTCGAACGGTTGTAAAGGCGGCTGCGGTAAAAGAAAACAAAAGAGTGGTTGTGGAAATACTTTAAGGATTAGGACCCCCTAATCCTTTGTTTTTTTATAAGGATCCCGGAAGGGAGAAAATTTAGGTTCTAAGAGGTGTTGAAATGGAGAAAATTCGTATCGGTCAGATTATTAATGTTCATGGAATCAAAGGAGGACTGAAAGTCCGGCATTTAACCGATGATTTGGAGCGCTTTTTTGATCTGGACTATGTATACATAGAGGATCCGAAAACAAAAGAAGTCCAGAAGTTTGAGATTGATCGGGTACAGCCCCATAAGGGTTTTCTGATTCTCTACCTGAAGGGGTATGGAAACATCAATGAGGTGGAGTATCTGAAAAATCGGTATCTCTTTATTGATAAGGACCAGCGAAAAGAGCTGGAAGAAGACATGTATTTTATTCAGGACCTGATCGGCCTTGAGGTATATAGTGAGAAGGAAGGCCATATCGGCGTTCTGAAGGACGTAATTCAGGCGGGTTCCAATGAAGTATATGTTATCCGCGGCGGAGAATACGGAGAAGTGATGATTCCTGCGGCAAAGGAATTTATCAAGGACGTGAATGTAGCGGAAGGGAAAATGAAGGTGCGTTTAATTGAGGGGATGCTTTCATGAAGATCCATGTGCTGACGCTTTTTCCTGAAATGTTTTACGGGCCCCTGGGAAGCAGTATTATTAAACGGGCTCAGGAGGACCGGAAACTGTCCATTGATTATTATCAGATTCGGGACTTTTCCACGAACAAACACCAGAAAGTGGATGACTATCCCTATGGCGGCGGCTCGGGAATGGTCATGACCCCCCAGCCCATTGTGGATGCCTACCGGGAAATTGTAAAGAACACCGGGAATAAAAAACCGAGAACCATCTATCTGTCGCCAAAGGGAAAACGATTTTCCCAGGAAATGGCGATGGAGCTGTCGAAGGAAGAAGAACTGATTTTTCTTTGCGGGCACTACGAGGGAGTGGACGAGCGGGTGATTGAGGAAATTGTCACCGATGAAGTCTCCATCGGCGATTACGTCTTAACCGGCGGGGAGCTTCCCGCCATGGTGATGATTGATGCCGTCAGCCGAATGATTCCCGGGGTGCTCTCAAGCCCCGAGGCTTACGAAGAGGAGTCCATTTACTCCGGTTTGTTGGAATATCCCCAGTACACAAGGCCCCAAAGCTTCGAGGGAAAGGAAGTCCCGAAAATCCTTCTTTCCGGAGATCATGAAAAAATTCGAAAATGGCGGCGAAAAAAGGCTCTGGAGCTCACAAGAGACCGTCGTCCCGATCTTTTTCAAAAGGTCCCCTTAACGAAGGAAGATTACAAGCTGCTAAAGCCTTAATAAATTCAAGCATGAAAAGTGCAGGATTTTGAAAATTATCATTGAAGGTGTCAAAACCTTATGATATAATAGCAGAGTATTAAAGGCGTTCCTCTGGGAAGGAAGAATTCTTTAAGAACGTCTGGTGAGGAAGGAGGTAATACAATGAATATTATCGATATGATTGATAAGGAACAATTAAAAACCGAAGTACCGGAATTTGCACCTGGAGATACGGTTCGTGTTGATGTAAAAATCAAAGAGGGGACCCGGGAAAGAATTCAGGCATTCCAAGGGATCGTAATTAAAAGACAAGGTGGAGGCATTCAAGAAACCTTTACTGTTCGAAGAATTGCTTATGGTGTAAGTATGGAAAGAACTTTCCCCGTACATTCTCCTAAGGTCGTTGAAGTAAAAGTACTCAAGCGAGGAAGCGTAAGACGGGCGAGACTTTATTACTTAAAGAACCGAGTAGGAAAAGCGGCTTACCGAATCAAAGAGAAAAAATAAGCGCTCAGACAAAGGGACTGGAAACGGTCCCTTATTTTTTTTAAATTAGAGGATGTGAAGATATGAATATT
>JBEPWR010000134.1:0-4866 GCA_041642335.1 Eubacteriales bacterium | reverse complement strand
TTTTTTTCCTCCATAGTTATGCTCCTTTATCCGTTGAATAAGCTTCGGGTAATCATTCAGCAACTGCTTCATTCCCTCAATGTCAAAGCGTTCCGTACTTTCAATCAGTTGGTCTGCGTAGTCCTTAAGCGCCGGAACCTCCTGGCCTTCCCCCATGCTTGAAAGATTTTTGCCAAAGCCTTTAATTTCCTCAAAGAATCCGCTTTTCCGAGCACTTTGGTACTCCCATTCCCCCCGATTTTCAAAGTATTCCAGCACCTTTTCCTGATCTCCGTAAATAGTATACTTACTAGATTCTACATCTCCCGATAAATATCCTTCATTTTCTTCGGTTTTTATCGAAAGTTTTTCTCCCCCGATTTTCACGGGATAAAAACGCATTTCAAAGCGGGTTCCCCGTTTCGGAACGGAAAAGAGGTGAATCTCCCCTTCTAAAATTTCCACAAGTTTTTTTGTGATGGACAGTCCCAGGCCGGTCCCCTGGGCACCGTTTTCTTTTCTCTTCCACTGTACAAAGGGCTTAAACACTTCCTTCTGACCCCGTTTCGAAATACCGATTCCCGTATCGATCACTTCCATTTTCAATGTCCCGTGGATGGGATCTTTTTTCTCGAAATCCGCCTTGATCTTTACAAACCCTTTGTCCGTGAATTTCAGGGCATTGCCCACAAGGTTTAACAAAATTTGCCGGACTCTTGTCTCATCAATCCATAAATGACTGGGAAAATCCTCTCCGATTTCCGTTTGTAGAAGGATATTTTTTTTTCGGGCCCGCAGACGAAAAATATCTACAATTTCTTTTATCAGTTTTTCCAGGGCCACTTCCTTTTTCTCAATCTTGACAACCCCCGCTTCAATTTTCGACAGGTCCAGGATATCGTTCATCAGCGTAAGAAGATTTTCTCCTCCCTGTTTGATCGATTGAATATAGGCCTGATGCTCGGGATTTTCCGTCTCTTTTTCCAAAATTTCCGCAAAACCGATGATCGCATTCATGGGCGTCCGAATTTCATGACTCATATTGGCAATAAACTCGCTCTTTTGCCGATTGGCTTCCTGGGCATTTTTCATGGCAATCCGAAGTTTCTTCTGGCTGTTCTCCATGGCCGCTTCCCGCTTTTTCTTTTCAATATAGGTTCCCACCATATCCGCAGCGGTATTCAGGATCCGAACATCCTGCTCATTCCATGTCCGATTTTCCCGGACTTCATCAAAGCCCAAAAATCCATACCATTCCTTGTCAACAAAGATCGGGATAACAAGTAGGGACTGGATTCCCTGGCTTTGAAGGACCGCTCTTTCCGCAGGAGGAAAGCTATTCACATTTCCGGCAATATAGAGGCCCTTGGACATCTGATTTTTCCATCGTTTAAAATCCGGCTCATAATCAAATCGTTGCAGATCCTCCTTTACAATTTGGGGCTCCACCCCTTCCCCGCAGGCTTCATAAGCGTAACGGGTACAGAACTTCCTAATCTTGGTTGACAAATCGTATTCTTCAAAATTCTCAAAGATGTATACCCGACTGGCCCCCGACGCTTTTTGCAGATGGACAAGGGCCTCTTGTAAGGCCTCGTCCATATCCTCCTTTAACAGCTGCTGGGATACATTGGACAGCTCGGTTTCATAGCGGATCCGTTCCTCCAGAATGCGCTGGGATTTTTTCACCTCGGTAATATCAATGGCCACTTCCAGGCGTACCTGATCATATCCCGGCCAGTCAATCATTTTCGCTTCCTTCAGATAATACTTATCCCACTTTTCATAATAGGACTCGAAACGGTAAACTTCCCCTTTGTTCAGGGCCAGGGATGAATTCTCACAAAATACGCAGGGTGCCTTTACGTCCTGCATTACTTCGTAACAGGTCTTTCCCACAAGATCCATGCCCCAAAGGTCCATTACGGTTTTATTGGCATAGACAATCCGATAATTTTTCGGGTCAATTACATAAATCAGTTCACTGATGTTATCAAAGAGTGACAAAATCTTATGATACTCCCGATACCCTCTGCGCCTTTCCTCTCTCAAATCCGCCACCTCTTTTCCTGGTTTCATTTCTCGTCAGTCTTTCTTTTCCCTATATTATATCAAATTCCGGCGAAAATAGAAAAAAAGAAGCAGTCCTCGACCACTTCTCCGCTTGTTTGCTCTTCAGTCTATGTATGCTCTGTTCTTCCTTTTAGTTACTGTTCTTTGTTTTAGTTACTGTTGGCCGCCTCTTTTAAATCCCGAACCATTACCTGCGTATTTTCCACATCCTCTTTAATCTTTCCCAGGATACTGTTGATTTCCTCCGCAAGAGTATCACTGTTGTTAGCCAGATTCTGCACTTCCTTGGCCACTACGGCAAATCCCCGACCGGCCTCTCCTGCCCGTGCCGCTTCAATGGAAGCATTCAGACCGAGAATATTGGTTTGATTGGTTACCTTATTCATATACCGCACAATTTCATCGGTTTTTTGGATATTCCCCACGGTCTCGGCAATAAAGTTTTCCAGATTCGCACTCAGCCGGTTGACCTCCCGGATATGGGATTCCAGGTTTTGATTCAGTTCTTCGCCCTGGTCCACCAAATTCATCATAAGCTCCGCGCTTTTGCTGCACATAATATCCACACTGCCCGTATTCAGCTCTTCCAGTTTCTTCTTGACCTTTTCATTTCCCGTAACTTCAATTACAATATCCAGCTCTTTGTCAAACAGGGATTCCATCGATGTGGTGGCAAAAACCCCGCGTTCCTTTGCCGTAACCATGGCCTCTGCGTCTTCCCGAAGATCCACGACCCCTTGTACCTGTACGGACTGCATTTTTAATAAAGACTTTAAAATGCCGTTTCCGCCCTGTCCGCCTCCAATAATTCCGATTTTGATAATAATCTCCTCCTTTACAGTTCGATCCTTCTGAACCTTTGGGTTTCAGAATAATCCTCAGGCTATATTATATAGGAAATATTCTTAAATTGAAAGATGATTATTAAAATCCCTGGAGTCTAGGTTTTTTTCGGCACAATACGGAACCGTGTAATCTCATTTCTTGATGCAAAACGCAGCGGGGGCCCCCAGACGCCCGTGCCGGGACTGGTATAAATATGGGCCTCCCCTTTTTGGTACAGTCCTTTGGGATAGCGAAAGTACAAGCCGATGATCCATTCCAGCGGAGGGATCTGCCCATTATGGGTATGACCCGAGAGCTGCAGGTCTATTCCGAGATCCACCGCCTGTGTAAAGCGCACCGGTTGATGAAAGAGCAGTACCGAATAACGCTTCGGATCCACATCCACTAAAGTTTCCTCCAGCCTGACCGGAGTCTGCAAATACTTTTCCACGGTAACATCGTCCACCCCGTAGAGTTCCAGCTCTTTCGAAAGCACGACTTTTTTATTTCTCAGAGGCGTCAGTCCGCTCTCCGTTGTAAAATCATAGTATTTCTTTAACCCGTGATATACCTCATGATTTCCGATGATCGTAAATTTCCCCATGGGCGCCTGAAGCTCCCGTAGAATCGGAAGAAACTCGGGAATCCGCTCCATTTTATCATCGGTAAGGTCCCCGGTAATGACGATGATATCGGACCGTAGTTCATTGGTTTTTTCCACGATTTTTTTAAGCCACTTTTTCGAGGTAAGAATCCCCACATGTACGTCACTGAGCTGAGTAATGGTAATCTCCTCTTCCGGGCTTTTGATTTTCGAAGAAGGAATGACGACTTCCCGGACCCTTGGCACCCGGGTTCCGTTATAGAAAGCGTAGAGAACCGCGGCTATGGTGGCTGCCGAGAAGAGAATCGTGGAGCCTCCCAGACTGAAATCCCAGAAGAGATAGAGGAGGTCCCGAATTAAAAATAGGGATATGGCTATGGAAAGCATTCCCAGCCACAGGTTTCCGATATAGGCGATACCGTGAATATAGGGTTTGCCCCGAAGAAACATGCCGAATATAAAGCACATTGCCGCCACAATTACGATTCCCCCAAGGAGGGCCTCCGTGCTTTCAGAAATGTCCAGTCCCCGTAAAACACTTCGGTACACATAATAATTCATCCCCATGTAAAGCACCCAGAAAAACAGTCCCAATCCGATGATCCGCAGTTTTTTGCTCATGACTTCCCCGCCTTTTCCCTTAGTCTCAAAATCCGTCCTATTCCTCATACCCCATCTGAGGACCTTTGAAACGGCAGGGTTTAGAATTTACCTTGCGATATCCCTTCGGTAGGTTTTTCCTTCGAAATGGATTCGCTGCAGATTTTCATAAGCCCGAACCCGGGCTTTTTCCAGGGTTTGATCCAGGGATGTGACACCCAGTACCCTGCCACCGTCTGTCACGAGGCTTCCATCCTGAAGTTTTGTTCCGCTATGAAATACCAGGGTCTGATCATCCACATTTTCCAGCCCCCGGATTTTTTCACCCTTCCGATAGGCCTCAGGATAGCCCTTGGATGCCAGAATTACACAGACCGCCCTTTCCTCTTTCCACTGAATAGCCATATTTTCAAGAGACTCTTCGACGATGGCGTTGAAAATGGCCACCAGATCCGTCTCCAGTCGCGTTAAAATCACCTGGGTTTCCGGATCCCCAAAGCGTACATTGTACTCCAAGACCTTTGGACCCTCTTTGGTGATCATTATTCCGATAAAAATAATCCCCCGGTAGTCCATTCCCTCCTGCTGAATTCCTTTTAGGGTCGGGGCTAAGATTTCTCGCTGGACCCGGTTTTCCACCTCCGGAGTATAGGCCTCATTGGGCGAATAAGTCCCCATTCCGCCGGTATTCAGGCCCCGGTCTCCTTCTCCGATCCGTTTATAATCCCTTGAGCTGACCATGGGCGTGATGGTTTTTCCGTCCACAAAGGCGATCACCGAGGTTT
>JBEPWR010000133.1:0-4893 GCA_041642335.1 Eubacteriales bacterium | reverse complement strand
AAGTCTTTTGTGAAATAGGAGAGAGCATATGAAAAAAGAGCGGTTAGATATTGTGCTAGTGGAAAAAGGTTTTTTTGAGAGTCGGGAAAAAGCAAAGCGCAGCATTATGTCCGGGACAATTTTTGTTAAAGGACAACGCTGTGATAAAGCCGGAATGAAAATCGACCCGGAAGATTCTATTGAAATAAAAGGAAAAACTCTCCCCTTTGTTAGCCGAGGAGGTTTGAAATTAAAAAAAGCCGTTGAAACATTTAAACTTGACCTCCGTGATAAAACTTGTATTGATATCGGTTCTTCTACGGGAGGTTTTACCGATTGCATGTTGCAAGAAGGCGCGAAAAAAGTGTATTCTATTGATGTAGGCTATGGACAACTGGATTATAAACTCAGAGAAGATCCAAGAGTTGTAGTAATGGAGCGCACCAATATCCGAAATGTTTTACTAACGGATTTATCTGAGTTGGCGGACTTTATCAGTATTGATGTTTCCTTCATTTCGCTTAAACTTGTTCTGCCCGTTGCAAAGAAACTCCTTAAAGATGATGGGAGCATGGTGGTGTTAATCAAACCACAATTTGAAGCCGGCCGTGAAAAGGTTGGCAAAAAAGGGGTAATTCGTGATCCCCAAACCCACGAAGAAGTTTTAAAAAAAGTTATACAGTTTATTCATAATGAAGAAATCGGGATTAATGAATTATCATTTTCTCCGGTCAAAGGTCCTAAAGGCAATATGGAATTTTTAGCATATCTCCACAAACAAAGTGAATTATGGGGACCGAATACAATCGACGAAAAAGTTCATAACATTGTACAACTAGCCCATGAGATCTTGTAATGAAAGAGCATTGGATTAATAAAAATTCATAATAATTGGGGGAAAACTATGAAGTATACAAGGCAGGCAAAGATTTTAGAAATTATTAAGAACAAAGAAATCGAAACACAGGAAGAACTATCGGAAGAATTGAAGAAATTGGGCTTGAATGTGACTCAGGCAACTGTGTCTCGGGATATAAAGGAATTACGATTGATAAAATCCTTATCAAAGAACGGTCGATATAAATATGCTACCTTGGAAAATCAGAATACCATCCTGTCGGATCGCCTGATGAGACTGTTTAAAGATTCCATTTTGTCGATTGATCATGCCGGTAATATATTAGTCTTAAAAACCTTTCCAGGTGCTGGCCAAGCAGCAGCATCTACGATTGATGCTATTAATTATGAGGAAATAGTAGGCACCATCGCTGGAGATGATACTATTTTTGTTTTAATCCGAGATGAGAAAAGCATAGAAGATATTAAAGAAAAATTCAGGGACCTTATGAAATAAGATACTTTTCCAAAGGGGAAATGGTGAATGTTACTAGAATTAGAAATTAAAAACTTTGCATTAATTGATCATTTGCATATACGCTTTGAGGAGGGTCTTAATATTTTGACCGGAGAGACGGGAGTCGGGAAGTCAATAATTATAAATGCCATCAAATTGACCCTTGGTGAGCGCGCCGATAAAGATCAAACTCGGAATAAACAAGAGAAAACTTATTTGCAATCAGTTTTTTTAAAAAACGCCTGGGTAGAGGAAGAGTTAACCAATCTTGGGCTAAATACCGATGAAGAAATCGTGGTTCTTTCCCGTGAACTACTGAAATCTGGGCGGAGTGTGAGTCGCATTAATGGATCAATTGTAACAAATAGCACAGTGAAAGCTCTCTCGGAAAGCTTAATTGACATACATGGACAGCATAATCATCAATCTTTACTAAACAAACAGAATCATATAGACATTTTAGATGATTATTCCGGAGATGAATCTAAAAAACTACGCAAAGAATTTCAAAACCATTATCAAAATTTTCAAATCCTGCAAAATGAGCTTACGAAGTTATCTATCGATGACCGCGACAGAGAACGACAGATTGATTTGTTGCGTTTTCATATTGATGAGATAGAAAAGGCTGCATTGAGTGAAGGCGAAGAAGAACAGCTAATGCAAGAATATAATATTTTAGCGAATAGCGAAAAAATCTTTGAAATTATGGGAAAAGGTTATGAAAAATTATACAACTTAAGCAATTCTGACTCTGCAATGGATTTAATCTCTAATACCTTAGAGGAGTTCTATGCAGTGGATAAGTTCGACCCTCAAATTAAAAATTTCAGTGAGCAACTTGAAGGATTACAGTTTCAACTAGAAGATCTTTCTAGAGAAATTCGACAGTATTATGAACACATAGAATTTCAACCTGAAGATTTAAATCAGCTGAATCAAAGAATAGCTCTAATTAATGATATGAAACGAAAATATGGACCGAGTATCGAAGATGTATTTCTTTATTATAAGAGCGCAACAGATGAACTTAATAATCTGACAAATAGTAAAGAACGTATACAGGAACTCTCAGAAGAGCTTAGTCTTATGGAGAATATGTTACACAACGTGGCAGAAAAGCTACATAAAATAAGAGTGAAAACTGCAGGTGTTTTGGAAAAAAAGGTCTCGAATACTTTACAGGAACTAAACATCCCACACGGCAGTTTTAAAGTAGAGATCGGCTCTACTATGGAACAGTCTCTGGATCCTATAAAGAAATACAATCGTAATGGGTTTGATTCCGTGGAATTCTTAATAAAGACTAATCCTGGAGAATCTCCCAAGTCCTTAACCAAAATTGCTTCGGGAGGGGAAATTTCTCGTGTAATGCTGGCTTTAAAATCATTACTGGCAGATATTGATAAAATTTCCTGTATGATTTTTGATGAGATAGATACAGGGATTAGCGGAGAAACTGCAAATTTAGTTGGAGATAAACTAGAGGGTATCGCATCAAATCGACAAGTTATCTGTATTACCCACTTGCCTCAAATAGCAGCTAGAGGAGCTTTGCATTATAAAATTTACAAGAAAACTAAGAAAAACCATAGCGCAACCTATTTAGAAGAATTAAACCTGAAAAGTCGCATTGAAGAAATTGGTCGGCTCTTAGGAGGGAAGTCCACAGCAATCACATTAAAACACGCAGAAGAATTGCTGCAATCTGTAAAATTTGAGTAGTTGCACTTTTACTTATCAGCAATTGCAATCACTCAAATTGAAGGAGTATTTCATTTTTTAGGGGTAAGTATATTAAGGGGGAGATTATATGCAAAATAATATAATAACCGTGGCTATCGTTGATGATAATGAAGAGTTCTGCAGTATTTTGAAAGAATATTTGAATAACCAGGACGATATTGAAGTAGTCTGGGTAGCCCATGATGGACTAGAGGCGTTAAAATTACTCGAGCATAATAATCCAGAGGTGCTTTTACTCGATATCATCATGCCTCATTTGGACGGTTTAGGAGTTTTAGAGAAAATCCAACCAAGAGAAGAAAAGCCCTATACGATTATGCTTTCTGCGGTAGGTCAGGATAAAGTCACACAAAAAGCAATCCAGTTAGGGGCAGACTATTACATTATAAAACCTTTTGACTTTGAGTTGTTTCTAAAAAGAATAAGAGAGTCTCAAGAAGACATCGCTCAACAGGAAAAACTCAAACATACAATGGATCTATCAAAGGAAGAAATTAAAAATATCGAAAAGCTATCTGCTGAATTAATTTATTCCCTTGGTGTCCCTGCTCACATTAAAGGATATTCTTACTTAAAAGAAGCAATTATTATGGTTGCAAAGAATCCGGAATATCTAAATGCGGTAACAAAGGAGCTCTATCCGGGATTAGCCAGATATTTTAATACAACCCCTAGCCGTGTAGAGCGCGCTATCCGTCATTCTATTGAAGTGACATGGAATAAAGGTGAATCGGATAAAATCAAAGAGGTTTTTGAGCATCTTCCTAAATTCAGAAAGTCCAACAAAAAGCCAACAAACTCAGAGTTCATTGCCGTTCTTGCTGATAAAATTCGATTGAACCGGTAATGATCTTTAGATATCCATAAAAACATACTTTTTGTATAGATCAATTCCTTTGGAGGTAATCATGGACGAACAAGAAAAAACCTTAAAAACCGAAAGAATTTATGAAGGAAAGGTGATCAATCTTAGGGTTGATACCGTAGAATTACCGGATAAAAAATATTCAAAAAGAGAAATTGTTGAACACCCTGGGGCTGTTGGTATTATCGGTATTAACGATGAAGGAAAAATAATTTTAGTAAAACAGTATCGAAAAGCAGTGGATAGTATCCTACTGGAAATTCCTGCAGGCAAGTTAGAACCAAAAGAAGATCCAACGGAATGTGCAAAACGGGAATTCAAAGAAGAAACCGGATACAGCGCATCAACTTTTACCTTCTTATCTGCATGTTATACAAGTCCCGGATTTTCCAACGAAAAGATCTATTTGTATAAAGCAGATCATTTATTTAAGGGAACTGCTGAACCGGATGAAGACGAGTACATTGAAATTGTTGAAATACCTTTTGAAACAGCGATTGGTAAAATATATAGTGGAGAGATTCAGGACAGCAAAACCATAATGGGTATATTACTAGCAAAAGAAACCCGATAGAAAGGACTTCGTATATGGAGCAATTATTAAAAGATTATATCATTCATTTACAAGGGAAAAAACTTACACTCAATACCATAAAATCTTATGAGCGAGATTTAAAAAAATACTTCGCTTTTTTGAATGAACAAAACATTGAAAAATTAGATGTTACCAGTCACACAACGATTTTATCTTATCTAATGAAGTTGCAAAAAGATAGTAAGTCCAGCTCATCCATATCACGGTACATCGTATCTCTGCGGAAGTTTTACGATTATCTTTGTAAAAAGCAAATCCTTACACAAAACCCACTGGATGAAATCAATGGACCGAAAGCATTTAAAAAAATCCCAGAAGTCTTATCTTTAGAGGAAGTAAATCAACTGATGATGC
>JBEPWR010000132.1:0-4907 GCA_041642335.1 Eubacteriales bacterium | reverse complement strand
CATATTTTTGAGGTATTAGGTTTAGGGAAAGTTTTAAAACGGACATACATTCTCAATATCCTCCAGGTCCTGTTTGTTCAAAAAAGCATTGCACCAACCGAAATCGGTTAATCTTCCATCCCTGAGCTCAAAATTGATCGCGATCTCCCGCGCATAATGTATTCTGCTGCATCCCGGGCCCGGCACTGAAAAATGGATGCGATAGCCCATAACTTTCTTCCCATAAACACAAACGATACAGCGGCTGGTGAAATCCTCTACTTTTTCAACCTGAAGTTTTTCATGGTCTTCCCGCTGGAACTGAAATTTTTCTTTTGCATCTTCGAGAAATTCCGGGCTGTCTTCCAGGTGTCCCAGCTTGAACTTATGTACGGTTTCAGCAAGAAAGCTTTCGTCCAGCAACCTACAGGCAAGATCGATTTGTTTCATAAACTTCAGAGTATCTTCTTCAGAAAGAATGGGCGTGGTGGTTTTGAAGGACATGTTTTTAGTATTGAGTTTTAGTTTTAAGTACAGAGTACTTGTTATTCAGTTAAGAAATGCTCTGGTTTTATAATTAGAGCTCACGGTTTTTGTTGATCCGCGCCAGGTCTTCCTGCAATTCCCTGTCAAGGATATCTCTCGGGGTGGCATTCCCCAATTCCACATTTTGAGCATGGACCTTATCCAATAGTTGTTTTATGTTCCAAAACCGCATACTTTCATGATCTCTGATTTCCATAAAAGGATGCATGGGAGGCCTTTTTTCTAATTCCTCATCTATGAATCTTCTTATTTCTTCAAAAACTTCTGCACGTATTTCGAGCTTGTCTCCAACGCGGTATGAGAATTTTTCGGGATTTGGAGGTATTGAAAAAGTCTTTTCAGCTGACTTAGATTCTGAAGTGTTCTGTTGGTTATCGGTTTTAGAATTAACTTCGGAAGGAGTTCTTCGGTTTGGCATTGAGGATGGTTTTTTCATAATTGAATTTTTATAATTAATACTGATTTTCATTCTGAAACAAATCTAAAACTGGGTTGTGCAGTAGAACTGCACTAAAGCAGGTAATCTTTCAGGTGTGCTAACCAGCTTTGCATATTCGGATAAACGAGCAGAAGGTAGATGACGATCCCGCCTCCGCCAAATTTTACCAGCCTTAGGATCCCCGGCTTCCCCCATTTGAGATAAACCAATCCGCTATAGAGGATCAGAGGAAGCAAAACACAGAGGTACACCGACATCCGGATATAGTCAGAGCCAAAAACCCCTGCGGAATAATTCAGAAAGCCGACCGAAAGTTCAAAGAACCTTTGGGAGAGCTCTTCATAATCAGGGAGTAAAAAGAACACTAAGGAAACCGGCAGGAACAGGTACTGCTTCCAGCCTTTTTGCAAAAACATAAAGGAGAGCGGAAAGAAAATAAAATAAAAATAGATATTAACGGCCTTGTAGGAAACCCCAAGCAGGTATGCGAGTCCGTAAAGCCCTCCCATTACGATCATAAAGACCTGGTGGAAGAGAGAGTCGGCATTGATGATCCAGTATTCCATAAAAGCGATTTTTTAAGTTTGTTTCTTGGCTACAGAAATAAAGACTTTAGGCGACAAAAACTGTCGTTATAGAATGTTATTTTTAATTTTTTAGGGTTTATATAAGAACCCTTCTATTCTCGTAGCAGGGTCTGGGGCAATCGGCCTTCATTTAACCAGATATAATTTCCGTTTTCATGGATCAGACTCCCCAGCCAGCTTATCTCTTTACAGTCCGGATGCTCCCGGTATAAATGAGGGGAGGGCTTGTTTCCAAATTCGATGCTTGGGAGCTCGTACGCAAAAATGAAGTCCTGTTCTTTCTTAAAACCAAGGGGAAGCAGATGCTTCTCGACTTTCTCTATTAGTTCAAAAGGAGGCTGCATCATCTCGATCATAAGCAGTAGTTTTCCATTGGTCACGCCATAGAGGTCGAATTCCCTAATGAAGTCATCGAATTTCCCGAATTTCTCTTCAATGCTCTGAACCCTGATGATGAGCCCCGAGAAACTGAGGCTGAGTAATTCTTCTTTGGTCCAGGTTACCTGATTGTTCATTTTTCCTTGTTTTAGAGGTGCATCAGGAAAATTCAGGAAGGAAAGGTGATTTTTGACGTCCCGCCCACATCTTTAAACCACCGTGGAGCTTCCACCCTCGGTTGGTATCTTTTCAAAGAAAGATTCCTGATGCTTATTAAAATTAATGTTTTTATCGCATAAGCTATGCGCTGTATTCAGATCATTTTATTGTTTATTCTCATACCTAAGATCGAAGCCCAGGGTCACCGGTCCCATACTGTCATAAGTGATCTGGAGTAGCTCCTCATTAGTGCGTAAATCCTCTATCAGCGAAGCCGGATTCGTATGATCCTTTAAATAATTTGTGCGGAAGGCCTTACTACAATATTCGAAGTCCTGGATCTCTTCCACATAGATAAAAAGCAGGCTGGAAGGAGTATTGTATCCTTCCGGAAGTATCACCGGCTCCCCGGTTAGTGGACAAAAGAACTGATCGAAATTCCTGTTTAAAAATATACTCGGCATAGCTTTAGTTTTTGCAATGATATGGTCTGTGGGCGACAGAATCTGACGTACTTGAAAGTGAAATTTATATGGTAAAGTTTAGGGAGCTACACCCCATCTGATTTTCTGCATTTCCCGGCCCCCTTTAACCCCTCCAACTCCTCAAATAACCGTAGCGCCATTTTAGAATTTAAATAAGAACATGTATATTTATTTTCAGACCAGTTCAAGCCAGTTCAAGCCTGCCTTCTTGCTGTCTTCTTGCTATATATGTCGTGTATATGCCGTATTTATGTCGTCTTTATGCCGTATATATGCCGTAGATACCCTATGGATACTCCATACTTAGTCTCTACTTACTCCATATCAAAGCCATAGCTTTATTTCGTTAGTGAAAGCTGAAAATTATGCAACAAAATCCTCTCCGAAAGCCTACCAAACCCCAAAGAACTAGTCCCCAATTAACGAATTCACGAATCCCGAATTAACGAATTAACTATTCCCTAATTAACCAATTAACGAATTCACGAATTCCAATTTCAAATATTCTCAATATTAACGTACATACTTATTTCAGGACAGTTCAAGGCGGTCTTCTTGCAGTCTTCCAGCTATATATGCCGTAGATACCCTATGGATACTCCATACTTAGTCCATATCAAAGTCATAGCTTCATTTCGTTAGTAGAAGTTGAAAATTAAGGAAACCAATTCCCCGCCGGCAGCCTCTCCAAACCCCAATGGTCTAATCCCTTATTAACGAATCCCGAATTAACTATTCCCTAATTAACCAATTAACCAATTAACCAATTCACGAATCCCGAATCCCGAATTAACGAATCCCTGTTTCAAATATCCTCATCTTCCAGTTCCTCTTCCGTGATCCCGTTGATATTCGCCAGCGAATTCATTGTGTTTTCCAACTCATCAAAAAGCTTTAGTAATAGGTTGAGGTTAGCGTCTTCAGTGCCGCGGAATTGCTCCAGGTTGAAGCTGTACATGTCTCCCGGATAAAAGGCTTCATTGATCTCCACAAACTCCCCGGTCATGCCTACATTGATGATCCTGTCGATGAGTTCTTCGTGGGTTTCTAACAGGGCCCGGTAGGCCAGGATGATTTTTTCTCTGTACATGATGGTTTATATAATGTTTGGTATTACAAGTATAAGGGGAGGGAGTGACAGAAGTTGACGTTTTTGTTTTTTCGGTTCTTTAAAAGTGGAAAGTGGAGAGGAGAGAGTGGATTTTTTGGTTTTTCTTAGTTGAAGCGGGCGAACTTTTTAGCTCACTCAGATTGGATTTCTCACGGAGCCTGTCCTGAGCGGTAGTCGAAGGGTTCGAAATGACAAGCCCAATTGGGAGTTCTTGTCATTCCGACAGAGCGAGGGAGGAGCGACGAGGAATCTCATCCTGGGGTTCTCGGTTCTAAGTTGTCCGTTCTCTGTTTTTTTTGAAATTCCGGGTATTTTGAGTAGGAAGAACTTCCATTGCTTACTCTGATGGGATTTCTCCCGGTGCCTGTCCTGAGCGGTAGCCGAAGGGGTCGAAATGACAAATTTGTGAGGAGTTCTTGTCATTCCGACAGAGCGAGGGAGGAGCGACGAGGAATCTCATCCTGCGGTTTTCGGTTCTAAGTTGTCCGTTCTCTGTTTTTTTTGAAATTCCCGGATATTTTGAGTAGGAAGAACTTCCATTGCTTACTCTGATGGGATTTCTCCCGGAGCCTGTCCTGAGCGGTAGCCGAAGGGTTCGAAATGACAAGTCCAATTGGGAGTTCTTGTCATTCCGACAGAGCGAGGGAGGAGCGACGAGGAATCTCATCCTGGGGTTCTCGGTTCTTTAAAAGTGGAAAGCGGAAAGTGGAAAGTGGAGAGAGATCCTGAGTCAGCCTCAGGATGACGTTTGTAAGGACTTCCGTCATTCCGGACTTGATCCGGAATCTCATCCTGCGGTTTTCAGTTCTGAGTTGTGGGTTCTCTGTTTTTTTTGAAATTCCCGGGGATTTTGAGTAGGAAGAACTTCCATTGCTTACTCTCATGGGATTTCTCCCGGAGCCTGTCCTGAGCGGTAGTCGAAGGGGTCGAAATGACAAATTTGTGAGGAGTTCTTGTCCTGGAATCCCGAGTCAGGCTCAAGATGACTATTGGTTGAAACAGGCGTCATTCCGTCCACAGCTGTCGGGATGATCCGGAATCTCATTAGGAAGCTCCTTTTTTATTCGAGGCCTTACTTTCCTGCGCAAATTCGGGAAAGTCTATATAAGGATCCCGAACTAACGAATCCCGAATTAACGAATTCACGAACTTCGTCACTGCATCACTGTGTCACTGGATCACAACGTCACTGGTTGTCATTCCGACATAGCGAGGGAGGAGCG
>JBEPWR010000131.1:0-4942 GCA_041642335.1 Eubacteriales bacterium | reverse complement strand
TGCCGAATGCAGCAATGATTTAAAATGGGGGTGAGGATTTGATATATAAAAGGAAACCGGGTCAGGTGAGCTATGGAGAAGCCATTGGTATACTTCTCCTTGACAGCGAAGCGCCCTATATTCCCGGAGATGTGGCGAATGCAACGACCTATGATTTTCCCGTTCGTTTTCAACGGGTACCGGGTCTGACGATCGAAAAAATTATGCGTCATGACCGGTCTATTCAAGAAGAAGTGCTGAAAGCGGGAAGGAAGCTGAAGGCGGAAGGAGTAAGAGCCATTACCAGTGACTGCGGCTTTATGGCGCTTTATCAACAGGAGCTGGTAAGGGCTTTGGATATCCCGGTGTTTCTTTCCAGTTTGTTGCAAATTCCTTTTCTCAAGCAGCTGACGCCGGAGGATTCGAAAATCGGCATTATTACCGCCAATCAAGACTCGTTGACCCGGGAACTTCTTGCCCTATGCGAAGCCGACATTCCTGACCGCATCGTGATACAGGGTTTGGAGAAAGAACCTTATTTTTCCTCGGCTTTTTTAAAAGAGGAAGGGGTTCTTGATACGGTGGAAGTTGAAAAGGAAGTCGTACAGTCCGCGATTCTACTTCAAAGAAAACACCCCGAGTTAAGGTCTATTCTATTGGAATGCAGCGTTTTACCACCCTATGCCGAGGCGGTACAACAGGCTACGGGGCTTCCGGTATTTGACTTTGTTACGATGATTCGCTATATGCATTCCATTGTGGTTAGAGAGAACAAAAGCGGCTATATGTAATGATGACTGCAAAGCTTTCAGTGAAATAAAAGAGTACGGCAATACTTAGTGAGTAAAAGGAGGGGAAGAGGCTTATGCATGTATTTAGTAAAGAAGAATACCAGGAACGGATTAGAAAAACAAAAGAAAAAATGAAGGAATGGGATATGGAGCTGTTACTGATCTCCCAGCCCGCCAATATGAATTACCTTACCGGTTATGACGGCTGGAGTTTTTATGTTCATCAATGTTTATTAGTCTCCCTGGATCAGGAAGAGCCTGTATGGATTGGCCGGGGGATGGATGCCAATGGGGCAAGAATCACCAGTATCTTATCCGATGAAAATATTTACCAGTATGCCGATGATTATGTACAGTCCTTAGTAAAGCATCCCATGCATTTTATTGCGGATATTATCAAAAAACAGGGTTGGGATAAAAAAGTGATTGGTGTAGAAATGGATCAATTCTATTTTACCCACCGAGCCTATGTGGAACTGGAAAAGTCTTTACCGAATGCGAAATTTACGGATGCGAACACCCTAGTCAACTGGGTACGGGTCGTCAAATCCGATCAGGAAATAGAATTCATGAAGATTGCCGGAACCATTGCCTCGAAGGTCATGAAAACCGCACAGAACACCATTGCTCCGGGAGTACGGGAATGCGATGTGGCAGCGGAGGTTGCCAAGGCCCAGTATCGTGGAACCCCGGAATATAGTGGGGATTACCCGGCGATCGTACCCTTAATGATGGCCGGAGAAGCGACAAAAACTCCTCATCTGACCTGGAGTGAAAAAAAGTATAAGGAGGATGAGGCGGTACTGCTGGAACTATGTGGAGTATACAAACACTATCATGTACCGATTGCAAGAACCTTATATCTCGGGAATCAACCGCCGAAGTTGATGGTGGATACCGGAAAAACCGTATTGGAAGGGCTAAATGCCGCACTGGATATGATTAAGCCCGGAGTTTTAGTAGAAGATATTGAGGCCACCTGGCGTAAAACCATAGCAAAAACCGGACTTGTTAAAGAATCCCGAATCGGCTATTCCATCGGAGTAAACTATCCGCCGGATTGGGGAGAGCAAACCATTAGCGTAAGACCCGGAGACAAGACCGTAGTAAAGAAAAATATGACGCTTCATTTAATTCCCGGAATTTGGCTGGATGATGTAGGTTTTGAGGTGGATGCTTCCTTTTATGTAACGGATAAGGGTATAAAACATTTTTTTGATGACTCCTTAGAGATCCTTGTGAAGAAATAAGAAAAGTGAAGAAATAAGAAAAGTGAAGAAATAAGAAAAAACCCGCTGAAAAAAGCGGGTTTTTTAATGAGTTCAGTAGTTTTTAGGACGCTGGGTTATCCTAGTATAATCGTTCGATATCACTATCATCCACTAACTCCGTAATATAGTTTTGCTGTTCTTCCTGAGATTTTTGTTGTTGCAGCTGCTGAGTGATCTGATCTTTCACTTCTTCAAGGGGGGGAACTTCCTCACCCTGTTGCTCCATGGACATCTGATACTGGGCATAAAAGGTTTCGATTTCTTTATCGGTGATCTCAAAATCCTCGAGGTTTAGCTCCGCCTCGAACAATTGAGAAATCAGAAGTTCCTCATAGACCAACTTTTCCAAGTCCTCTTCGGTTAAATCATCCACTTCCAGAGCTTCCTGAAATCCTTCTTCTCCGCCAAATTGCTCCACAAGCATACCGATGTTCTGATCAATCTGTTCTTCGGTGACTTCCAATCCTTTACTCTCCGCCGTTTGCTTCAGCACCCGCTGTCCGATTAAGTTTTCAACCGTCTGGTGCTGTAATTCCGGGATCATCATAGCGTTTTCCTCAGAATCCAGATCAACGCCGTATTGTTGAGAGACCATCTGCTTTGTTCGATCGAACTGATCATCAAATTCTCCCCGGGTAATTTCTTCCCCGTTGATAATCAGCATTGCATCGTCGGCATCCAGGTCTTCAATATCCAAAGCTTCCAGACCCTCGGTTTCCTCCTGCTCCAATTCTTCGGAACCCTTTTCTCCGGTTTCCTCATTGTTATTACTGCCGCCACACGCAGCTAATACAAAGATGCTGATAAACATAATACCTATTAGTAAAATCTTCTTTTTCGTCAATACAAAACCTCCTAAATAATTTTCGAATAGTCAATTTCAGACAACTATAGTCTAGTACAGAATACAAAAAATGTCAATGTATGCACAGGAATCCTCAGCTGGATAGATGGTAGTCGGTATTAACAAAAAAACGCCCAAAAAGCCCCTAAAAAACCCCTAAAGTGAAGGAATCGTCGATCACTTTAGGGATTTGAGCTGGACTGTTAATTATAAAAATACTCGATTTCACTGTCCTCAATTAAACTGTCGATATACTCCTGCTGCTTATCATGACGCAGACGCTCGATCAGGGATTGCGCAAGTTCCGCCTCCACCTCTTCGAAGGATTCCGGTTCCCGATCCATCGCCTCCCGCTGTTCAACGAAACGGTCATAAAGGGCGGAGAGCTCCTCGTCATCATAGGAGACTTCGTCTAAATCCAATTCTTCATCATAAAGCTGGGAAATCAAATAATCTTCTTCGATCAGGATCTCCAGATCCTCCTGCGTCAGATAGCGGTCTTCCAGAAAGGTCTCAAAGGCTTCCTGACTGCCCTGCTGTTCAATGATTTCCTCAATCTGCTGGTCGACAACCGAAGAGGGAACGGAAATATCGAGTTCCTTCGCCCGCTGTACTAAAGCTTTCTGCTCGACAAGTTGATCCATTGCACGAACCAGCAGCTCCGAGGCCACGTCCCCATGCTGGGGATCATCAAGGTTCACACCGTGCTGCGATTCATACTGATTTTTCAATTGAAAGATGTAGGCATCAAATTGTCCCTGGTTGATTTCATCACCATTGACGGTGGCCAGTACTTTTTCCTCATCATAATCCGGATCCTCGGAACTTTCCGGAGCTTCTAAGGAAGCTTCGCCATCAGCGGGTTCAGCGCTTTCCTCACAGGCGCTAAACATGAGTAGTGCAACCAGTAAAATTGGCATAAGCCATAAGATTTGTCTTTTCAAAATAGCACAACCTCCTAAAATATATTATTTTACAGTGTAATAGAAAATTTCAGAAATGTCAATCATAGGAGGTTGTCTTTAGGATATTTTCATGGGCTTAAAAAATCGGACCTTAGGATTTCTTTTTGAAGTTCTCATATCCGAAATCAAAAGCTTTCATATTCACTTCGATGGCTTTTTCCGGAACATTTTCCCGAAGGGTCTCTTTCCAGATTTCCGTGGAAATCGGTAAGAACTGGGCCATTACCCCAAGCAATACGGTATTTGCCGCCTTTTTGTTCCCGAGTCTTTTGGCATCGGCACTGAAATCGGACAGGTAGTGTTCATAGCGCTGATAAAATTTCTCGATTTCTTCCTTGGGATAATCCACTATTTCCAATAGACTTGGGGTTGGATAAATTTCCTTGGTATTGACAATCACCTTGGTGTTTTCGTTTAATAAGTGTTCCCAACGTTGAGCCTCCAAGGGTTCCAATCCTAAGACAATATCGGTTTTTCCTACGGGGATATTGGGCGAGTGGATTTTTTCTCCGAACCGTACGGAACCCCACACCATCCCGCCCCGTTGCGCGAGGCCGATAACATCGTTGCTTTTCACATCATAGCCGGATTTCAATGCGGCTTTGCAGATCACATCGGTGGTCAGAACCAGGCCCTGACCGCCGACACCGCCTAACAGAATATTTATTGTCTCCATAATTTTCCTCCTTTTAATTAAGTTATTCCGAGATCTATTTCTAATCTACTTAACATCATCGTTATTCAGATCCATTTTCTGGTATTCCTGCCGTTTGTATTTGGCACTCCCCTTTTTACTGTGATCCGGAAACTGACCCCTTGGTTGGATCGCATCCACAGGACAGACCTGAGCGCAAACACTGCATCCTACACACATATCCGGATCGATAGAAGATTTTAGTTTCTCGATATTTTGATATTTCTTCATCCGGATCGGCGGACAGTTGGTTTTTATACAGTTTCGACAGCCGATACAGACATTCGGATTAACATAGAAGGAATTATCCGAGATTTTAAACTTCAATGCACAGGGGCGTTTCGCAATAACAAAGGAGATTCCCGGTTTGTTGGTTTCTTCTTTTAGAACTTCTTTTG
>JBEPWR010000130.1:0-4983 GCA_041642335.1 Eubacteriales bacterium | reverse complement strand
TGTACCTCAACATCCGGAAAGTGGAGAACCGCTAAGTGCCGGTGACAGTACGGCATCATGGGAAACCCTCGACAAGATTCATGAAGGAACTGTGGCGGAAATGGCTTTTTCCACAGAAGAGTATTTTTCTCCGGAAGAACTATTTGAATTACTGGAAGGCTACGATATTATGGTAAACTGGATGCCCTTGTATATGGGTGAGATGACAAACTTCGACCCTCACAGTGTTTCCGGGTTCGGCTACGGAAGCGGTTCCGCCGAATCCCTTGCTTTTGAGCCTTGGGGCCTGACCCATGGGAGAGAGATCGACGAAGATTATTGGATTGGGTCTACTTATTACATGAGTGCCGGGAGCCTAGAAGACGCACAGGTATTGATGCTGGAAAATATGAAGCGGTTATATCAGGATGATCTGGAATTAACGGAAGCAATCTTTAGTTCTCAGAACATTGAAGAGCGAATCGAATTTTTGGAGGATGAAGGATTTATCGTTTATGGAGCCGTTGTAACCGGTCCCAGTAAAGAGTTGTTACGGCTACAGGAAATAGAAGAAATCCGAGGGGTAGAGATTGGAGAAATTGCCCATTGGAATTGGGTGGATTAAAGAAAGAACTTTGACATCAGGGGTTAGTATCCCGCTTGTGCTTCAAATAATTTTGAGAACAACTGAAAAAATGGGGTATAAATCTCAGCGTAAGCTAACAGCAATAAAGGCTGACAATAAAAGGAGGAAATACCATGAGTACAATTGAAGGAAAAACTGCACCGACGTTTGATTTACCGGTTACCGGAGGTGGAACATTATCCAGCGATGATCTTAAAGGACAAAAATATGTCCTGTTTTTTTATCCGAAGGACAATACCCCGGGATGACAGGCGGAAGCCTCTGAGTTCAGAGATCAGTATGATGAGTTCAAGAATCTGGGATATGAAGTATATGGAATCAGCAAAGACGGGATGAAAAGTCATGAGAAATTCAAAGAAAAAAACAGTCTGCCTTTTGAGCTGATTAGTGATCAGGAAAAGAAGCTGCATGAAGCCTATGACGTGTTAAAAGAAAAGAACATGTTTGGCAAAAAAGTAATGGGCACCGAGCGATCCACTTTTATCATCGATCAAGAGGGGACCGTTATAAAAGAATTCCGAGGAGTGAAATCCAAGGGACATGTGGCTGATGTTTTGGAGTATTTAAAGAAGTAAGGTTTGGATATAATTAATGATATATCAAAGTTGATAGAGGAAGAGGGTATTATATATAAAACCGTTCTGTTTTATGTTGCCTGAACAGGGAGTTCATCGGCTGTTGACTGTCCTAATTAGGCTATAGGTTTTGTCGGTGAAGGTTGAGCGTCTCCATGAGATTGGGAATTAAGTATAATGAGGAGGAGAATTTATGGTGGAAAAGCCAAGAGTTCGAAGCAGTGAAGATGTTCAGATTATGGACCTTACACCGGAGAACATCGCCGATTACGGTGTTTGTGGTTATAAGGACAGTAATAAGCACGAGGAACTACGAAAAAAAATAGAATGGTTTAGTAAATACTATCCCCTGGGCCTTAGGATAAAAGCACTGATTACTAAAACCGGGGGCTATCAAGGCATGCTTGAATACATTCCCGGGGAGTACGCCCATCGACCGGTCAATGCCCAGGGCTATATGTTTATTCATTGCATCTTCATGGGATTCAAAAAAGAGTTTAAAGGGAAAGGGTATGCATCGTTATTAATTGATGAATGCATCAATGAAGCGAAGAAAGCAAGTATGAATGGGGTGGCTGTGGTTACAAGAAAAGGATCCTTTATGGTCAAAAAGGATATTTTTCTGAAGAAAGGTTTTAGCATGGTGGATCATGCAAAACCGGATTTTGAGTTATTGGTGTTAAAATTCGATGAGCAAGCCAAAAATCCGAAGTTCAAAGAAATGTCATTGGAAAAGTACAGGGAAGGGCTGACCATTATTCGTTCACCCCAATGCCCTTATTCCGGTAAAAATGTAGAGGCTATAATAACTACCGCAAATAAAATGAACCTTCACCCAACGTTAATAGAATTAGAGGACTCCGAAGCCGCACAACAGTCACCCTGTGCTTTTGGAACTTTTTGCATTATCAATGACGGTAAGATTCTTAGTCATCACCCTATTAGCAATACCCGTTTTGAAAATATCATGAGAGCACAAGTTAATGAAAAAGATCGTGAAAGTTAAGTAAGTAGGTGGAAATTCCGTAGCACCATTAAATGAGCAAAAAACTTAGGGGAGGCAGGTTGAAATGGTACATCTGGTATACTGTGACGACAAGGAAAAAGATCTGGCAAAAATTCTTGAAGGTTCAAAAACCATGGTTGTAAGAGGTGCAGCAGGAAGAAAGATTCCTCATAGCAGGGTTTTCGACGAGGAAACATTATATTTTATGAAAAAAGGTACCAAGATGATCTCCGCTAAGGCTACGGTTGTCAGTGTGCAAAACTATGTCAAGTTATCAGATGATGAAATTAAAAAGATTTTAGCCGATAATCAAAGCAAACTGAACCTAACAGATAAACAAAAAAACCGATGGCATAAAAAGTGTTTGTGTCTTGTTGAGTTTACCGATGTCCGGAAAATTGATGCATTAGAATTTGACCATCAAAAGAATATGGATGACTGGTTGATCATAGAGAAGATTGAAGATGTGTTAGTAGGTACCAGTATTCCCTACAATTACAGGAATTCAAAGTTCAAATAAGTAGCTGATCGGCAGACAAGGGGACAGGGACCTGTCTGATAAAAAATATCAGACAGGTCCCTGTCCCCTTGTCTGCCTGGTCTTAAGAGTGGTTCGAAACAATTTCGAACAGATCACTGACCACGGCACTGCCGGTGGGCCTTGAGCCGGCACCGGCGCCCTGGAATAGCAGCTCCCCCGCGTTGTCGCAGTGAAGATAGACGGCGTTCATGGCGCCATCCACATGGGCGAGGGGATGATGCCGATCAATCGCCTGCAGGGATACGGAGGCGATGATTTTCCCATCCACCATTTCCGACTGGGCGAGGAATTTTATGACTTTGCCCTGCTCTTTTGCAGCCTGAATCCGCTCCGGAGTCACCCTGGTGATTCCCTGACAGTCAATGGCGTCTAAATCCAGCCATTTGCCAAAGGCCAGGCGGGAGAGAATGGCGATTTTGTATTTTGCGTCATCACCGGAGACATCGGAGGTGGGATCCGGTTCTGCAAATCCAAGCTCTTGAGCTTTCTTTAGCGCATCTTTATAACTGCTTTGTTCATTGGTCATCATACTTAAAATGTAGTTGGTGGTTCCGTTGATAATTCCTGAGATCTTGGTAATATCATTTCCCACAAGAGAATCATTGATTGCCCGAAGAATGGGGATGGTACCTGCCACAGCAGCTTCATAAAGAAAAACCACGTTATTTTCCTTTGCAGATTCCTCCAGTGAACCTCTGGATCTGGCAATGGCAAGCTTATTGGCACTGACCACATGTTTTTTCTTTTCCATAGCGCTTTTCATATAGGAAGTAGCGGGCTCATTTCCGCCGATGGCCTCCACAACAATCTTAATGCTCTCATCCTCCAAAACCTCCTGATAGTTTGTGGTAAGAAGGACAGGGTCCACATCCTGATACTTCTCGGGATGCCGGATGAGAATTTTTGCGATCTCCACGATAATTTTCCGTCCGCTTTTTTGATAAATCTTCTGACTCAGCTGTTCCTGTTTCTCTTCAAGGATGGCTTTTACACCGCTTCCCACAGTACCGAGACCCAATAATGCAATTTTAATTTTTTCCATAATTCTCATCTCCTCGTATAATGGTTCCAAACTCCTTCGGACGGTTGGTATTTTTAATATGAAGGGTAATATTCACGCTTTCCACCGGTGGGATTGCATCCGGATGATAGACTTGAGCGCCTTCCCGGGTTACCCGTAGTAGTTCCCTATAAGATAGATAGGGTATAGACTTTGCCTCGGGATCAATATTGGGATCCGCGGTCATAACTCCGGATACATCGGTCCAGTTCTCATACAGTTTGGCATTAATACCTCTGGAAATTATGGCTCCCGTAATATCCGAACCTCCCCTTGCAAAGGTTTTAACACCGCCGCGAAAATCAGATCCGTAAAATCCCGGAACGATGACTTTTTCCGCCATTAAAAGTCGCTTTTGAATCGCTGCATCGGTCTTTTTCTGATCCAGGTTTCCCTTTTCATCAAAGAAGATCAGCTTTGTTGCATCCACCAGTGTGTATCCCAAGGATTTCGCCATAATATGAGCATTTACATATTCGCCTCGGCTTAGAATAAAGTCCCGATCGGAAGCCTTGTTGATTTCTTTAAAAACACTGTGAATTTCCCTGCCAAAATCCTCTGAAAGTCGGAGATGACAAGAGATTTCCTTAAACCGCTGCTGAATCCTCGATAAGAGATATTCATAACCTTCGCCGGCCATTTTCAGCCGATGAATTTCGCCAAGCAGATCCGTCACTTTACGGTCTCCCTTAAAACGTTTTCCCGGAGCAGAGACCACGATACATTTTCGATTCACTCCGGAGGAGATAATGGACTGTACTTTATCAAACTGCCTTCCCTCGGAAAGAGAAGTACCGCCAAACTTTGCAATAACCGGACTGAACATGGGATCACTTCCTTTCTATATTTTTTATCATGCTAATTCATCTCTAAAACGCGTATAACTATAATTTCCAAACAAAAAAAGATGCTGTGGGACTCACAGCATCTTCTAAATTATCTAAGGATCGGGTATCGACGGCAAGGGCACAAGGAAAAGGATATGCAAATCCCTTGTAGTTTCTTAAGCATTAATCGATACAGCCTCATTAAATTATTCAACAGAAAAGTTTCCACTATGAGCGACTCCTGATCGCCCACAAGAAACCCTGTTTCTTTGCAATCAAGATTATTTAGGTTGTTTGAAGTTTGTTGTCGTGGTTACCGTGGTACCCGTGGTTCCCAGTGTAGGCGTTG
>JBEPWR010000129.1:0-4996 GCA_041642335.1 Eubacteriales bacterium | reverse complement strand
GGTATAGGCGTTATAAAGACGTCCCCTCCTACGATGAATACAGCTATATGAGAGGGAACCCGATGAATGCTTTTTATGAAGAAGCCATTTTTGTAGGGTACCGTTACTGTGATTCCTATAAAGTTGAGCCCAAATACCCCTTTGGATATGGTAAGAGCTATACGGATTTTCAGTGGGAAGTTATCAACATGACCCTTCGTAAGACAAAACTCCATCTCAAATGCCGCGTGAAAAATTGTGGGAAAGACTATTCCGGGAAAGAGATTTTACAGTTTTATATCAGTTGTCCGCAAGTACATATCATAAAGGAATATCAGCGACTGGTCGCTTTTTATAAAACCAGGGAGTTAAAGCCCGGAGCCGAGGAAGAATTTGAAATAACGATCGATACCAAAGATTTTGCCAGCTATCATGAACAGGACGCCAGTTTTATGCTTGATGAGGGGGACTATATTCTAAGAATCGGAAACTCTTCGAGGAATACGAATGCCTCAGCCATAATAAATCTAGACCGCCAAACCTTTATCTCCATCCATCAAAATGTGTGTAAGGTCCGCTCGGAAGTACGGGAAATTACGCCGCCCCTGATCAAATATCCTGATGAAGAAGAAAAGCTCCCGAGGCTTCAACTGCGCCATGATGATTTTCACACAGAAACCTTTGATTACCAAAACCCCCGGGAGACCAAGGACAAAGAGATTGAGGAGATAATAGAGATTTTATCAGACTATGAGCTGGTACAGCTTGTCGTCGGAGCCGGGATGAAATCGGTCCTTCTCAATCAGAACGAAAAGAATGTTCCGGGTGCGGTGGGATCCACGACTTCAAAATTAACAAAAAAAGGCATCCCGAACGCTATTTTTGCCGACGGACCGGCAGGCTTGCGTCTCTCAAAACGATCAACCATCAAGCAAAACGGTAAAATAAAAATGGTGGACGCGCCAATGGAGTTTCTGGAACTTTTGCCGAATATCCTGAAAAAATGGATTTTCGGAAATCCTGATAAACATCCGGTGACCTATCAGTATGCTACCGCCTTTCCCATTGCCACAGCCCTGGCACAAAGCTGGAATACGGACCTGGTGGAGGAAGTAGGAACAGCTATTGGGAAGGAGATGGAGGAGTTCGGTGTGGAATTCTGGTTGGGCCCGGCGATGAATATCCATCGGAATCCCTTATGCGGACGAAATTTTGAGTATTACAGCGAAGATCCTTACCTTACGGGTAAAATGGCGGCCGCTGCCATTCGGGGATGTCAAAAGGTCCCCGGGAATAAGGCAACGATAAAACACTTTTGTGTAAACAATCAGGAGGATAACCGGCAACGGGTATCAAGCAATATCAATGAGCGGGTACTTAGGGAAATATATCTTCGAGGCTTTGAGATTGCCGTAAAAGAAAGCCGTCCGAAAGCGGTAATGACCAGCTATAACCGCATAAACGGAGCCTACACTGCCAACAGTTATGATCTTTGCACAAAGGTGCTTCGAAATGAGTGGGGTTTTGAAGGCGTGGTAATGACAGACTGGTACGCTACCGGAGAGGAGTTCGCTGACAGCGCACTTTGTATAAAGGCCGGGAATGATCTGATTATGCCCGGGAAAAAATCCGACAAAAAAAGGATTTTCAAAGCCCTAAGAAAAAGGACCCTTGATCGTAAGGATCTGGAGCGAAGTGGGCGGAGAATCTTAACGCAACTTCTGGAAGAAAATAAGGAAGAATAGTTTTCTCGAATTTGGGTACAATACGGTTAACGGACCATTGACAGTGAAGGTTTGGAATCATTAATAAATCGGAGGGGAAACTATGACAATCAGCAATCCTATGATCGAAAAGCAGTTGCAACACCGAACGATCCGAGAATTTAAGAACAAAGAAGTTCCGGAGAAAATCTTCCAAACGCTGATGGAAGTCGCAAGGCGCACCGCAACCTCTAATGGGATGCAGTCCTACTCCATAATTCGGATAACAGATCCGCAAAAGAAGAAAGCCATCTCGGAGATCTGTAATCAGGAGTATGTGGCCCGGGCACCGATCCTGTTAATCTTTATCGTCGATCAGTTCAGAAACAATGAAATCCTTCAGGAAAAAGGTTGTGACAGCGAAAACGCCGGAGATATGGACCGCTTCACCCAGGGCTTTACCGATGCCAGTATCGCCGCACAAAACGTGGTAAATGCAGCGGAAGCCTTGGATCTTGGCGCTAATTACCTGGGAAGTATTTTAAATGATTCGGAAAAGCTCTGTGAAATTTTAAAACTTCCCCAATTAACCTTTCCTGTGGTAGGACTGGGGGTCGGTTATCCTAATCAGGACCCGCAACTAAAGCCAAGACTGAACAATCGTATGCGGGTTTTTGAAAATGGATACCATGTTTTTGACAGCTACTTAGAAGAAATTAAGGATTATGATCGGGAAATGACCGACTACTATGATCTTCGTAATGCCAATCAACGGGTGGATTGTTTTAGTGATCAGGTGGTAAATAAAACCTCCAACAGCATTACCAAACGTCAAAAAATTCTGGAGATTATTAAAAAACAGGGCTTTCAGGTGAAATATGAAAACGAATAAAAATGTAGCAGGGGGTCCAACCCTCTGCTACATTTTTATTTAATCTTTATTCATTTCCAAGCATATAATCAACCTGATCCCGGTTGTTTTCTATCCATTCTTCCGCTAAATCGATGAAGGGAACATCATTTTCTTCATGTTGATACATGATTTCTTCTAGATCTTCCACATCAATGCTCCAACGGGAAAGAATATCATATACTTCCGGATGTTTCTCCTGAATGCCGTTATAAGAAATAACATAGACATTATCGGATTTAAAATACTCTTCCTGGCCTTCAAGGAACTTCAAGTCAAATTGTGTAAACATGGAATGGGGTCTCCAACCCAGAAAGATCACCGGCTCTTCTCTTTCAATAAATTTCACGGCATTAGCCATCATGGCAGATTCGCTGGAAGAAACATATTCATACTCTTCGAGTCCGTAATCATCCATCATTTCCATAGAAGTTTCAGTCATTCCGGAGCCGGGACTTAAACCAATAATTTGGTCCGTATATTTATCGGAATTGCCGACAAGGTCTTGCACGGATTCGGCGTCCATATAACTTGGAACGACCCAGCCCAGGGGCACATCATCGTAGCTTGTAGCCACTTTGATAAGAGATTCCTCGTAGAGATCCCAAAGATGTTCTTCGGTATGAGGCAACCATGCATCCATAAAGAAGTCGATATTTTCATTTTCCAATCCCATGAAAATCAGAGGCTGATCCGCATGGGTTTCATCGGTCTCATATCCGGCTTCTTCAAGAATCAAACGGATGATATCGGTAGGGACTCTTGTAGAGCTCCAATTCGACATTCCAAATACAATGGTTTCTTTGCTTTCCGCTTCTTCATTTCCCATATCCTGATTGCTGTCATTGGCCCCATCTTCGGCTTCATTACAGCCGATTACCAGTACGGCGGATATTAAAATCACTGCGACCATAAATAATAATTTCTTGTTTTTCAACTTGCTGAACATAAAAAGTTCCTCCTTAAATTTTTGAATATGTTATTAAAAATCATCGTGAATCAAGTATTCCCATCAAGTTTTTGGAAAACCTCCCGCATATTTTCCGGTGTGAAATGGAGGGAATCGGGTTTTTCTGATCTCCAAGAACGATAAATTTTCCCATCAAGCCGTTTTATCATTTCTTCAGTATTATAGATTTCGATACCATATACCCAATTAGCCATAATAAGTAAAGATGCCATGTGTGCTCCTTCATTTGTCGTACTGCAAAGGTCTTTTACAAGATGAATGCGGTAGTCCTTAAAAAATCCGTCAAAAACGGAAGTCATCAGGCAACCGTCGGTAACAAGGCCACCGATGATTAAGTCTTCTACTTTGAGGCTTTTTAACATCAAATCCAATGGGGTTTCATAAAAACCGCTCCATCGATATTTATCAATGACAAGATCATCCGCTTTAGGAGCAAGGGCATCAATAATTTCGATAGCATCCGTATCCGAGCAGTAAAATTTCGGTTTCCCCGTAAGAGCTATCGGATCGTTAATGGGAAGACCTACGCCGTCATGACGGTTAATCTGCCGTGTATAGATGATGGGGATGTTCATTTGTCGACACTGTTCAATAATCGTTTTGGCATTTTCAGTGACCATGTCTAATTGTTCAATGCCGTACTGGCTTTCGTTTTGCAAATCAATTAGTAGCAGGGCTGTTTTGTTTGAATTCATTGTATCCTCTCTTTCCATTCTTTTTATATTTTAGATAACTAAAAAACTTAATCTTTATCGGGAACAGGGTAGTGTTTGAAGAACTCTCCGCTTTCCATATCATCAATGATTTTTTTGGTCCACTGAAAATAGGCGTTTGTGTCAGCGATTAATTCTAAATCTCTTTTGGCTTCTTTTTGAATTTCTGGAGATTGTGCATGTTCATTAAGTTCCTTTAACTTCGGCAACACATTATTGCTTGCATTTAAAATTATGCTGCGCTCCAACCGGATATTTTTGACAAAGAAAGTGATGAAATTTTTCACGAAATCTTTCTCTGCAATGTAATGATCTTTGCGGTCTCCTTTTTTCCATACTTTAATGATCATTTCCGTTTCTAATAATTCCCGTAATCCGGTACTGACACTTCCTTTGCTCATGGCTACCGCATCTTTAATTTCATTTAAGGACATGGGTACATCGGAAAAATACAACACTCCATAAATTCTTCCTACAGAAGGAGTGACCCCATAAATTACCATTGTTTGAGCGATGGCACTGATAATGATATCTCGGGATTCCTGAATTTTTGTTTCTTCCTTTTCCATAAAAAACGCCTCCTAATATGTTCAAATTGTTTAAAACATACTGAACAACTAATACAAATATAAAGGAATCGGATTGTTTTGTCAAGGAAAAATATCTGGGAATTTATTTTTTACAAAATAAAGGGATTTTAAAAGCCTATGAAGAATTATTA